>CAZQLF010000342.1:0-4062 GCA_964594035.1 uncultured Rhodospirillaceae bacterium
TTCGCTCAGGTCACGAGCCGCTCGGCGTGCACGAGCGGCGTCAGGCCTTCACCGAATGACGATGAACCAAAACGGGATCCCCGCCTGCGCGGAGATGACAGGACACGTGGAATTCACAGCCCGTGGGTTAGGGTGAGCGAAGCGAGCCCCAGCGTTGAATCGGAACGGGATCGTTGGGTTTCGCTTCGCTTACCCCAACCTGCGCGGACTGCCAAAGGTCGCAATGTGCCAACTGCGGTCAGTCAGCCTCTGAAAGTCGCCGCCGTAAAGCTGCCGGATGAGCGGTCACTTCAGCTGGTTATCGTTCTAAGTGCTACTGCCGAGGATCTCAGGCAACACCCGCAAACGCCATGCATCATCCGATGCAAATGTTTTCCTTTCTGATCCGCTACTCTCGAGGGCGGTGAACAATTCCTTTGATGCGACGAAGCCCAGCCGATTCCCTATCTCGACTATGCGCTCGGGAGTTTGCTGGGAAAATTCGTAGAAATTTATAAAGATGTGGGCAAGAAGAAATTGAATATTTGACCCGAAATCTTCATATATTTGGTCTTGCTCCAGCTCGAAGTAGACAAACCTGTTTTTCTCGTCTTTCTGAAGCAATACATAGTATGTGTCGCCATTACTCCCGCTTAATATGGGGGTGATAGTCGAGCCAGCTAGAATCTCGTAGTGAATGATCTGGGGCAGGTAGAAATAGGCAGCCTCAGGACCCTCAATCTGGTACCGCAGATCGTCGAGTGATCGAAGATTCTCTAAGGCCGTTAGAAGTGCTAATGGCACTCCAGCCTTCTGCAGCACCAGTTCGCGCTTATCAGGCGGAATGATCATAGGGAGTTCATCGACGGAGATGCCGGTCGTGATACTTCACAGTAAAGTTGATCCTCGAAAGCGGTCGGTCGCGAACGACCAGAATGGGCCGACAGCGGCCGATGGTAGCGGTTCACTTTCCAAAGGAAGCATCAAGCCTCTTCCATTGGACGTATTGTGGCCACGCTTGCCCAGATAGAAAGGTGCCAAACACCTCGTCGACCTGCTTTAGCAAGAACCAATCCTGCCGATCCATAGTGATTCTTCCGGCGCTCGACTCAATTGTGGTTCCATCGGGAAATGGAACTACCGGCTGTTCCTGAAAAGCCCGGTAATGTTCGCCGCTCGGGGATCGACGCTCTAAAACGAACAATCCGGGGCCACCGGCGACCTGAACGAAGCCGCCATCGGCGGTCGTGAGGGAAGCGAAGGATGAGCGTGTTTTCGCCAATTCTGCTCCGACCCTCTTCGCGGTCGGATTGGCCACAGCCTTGCAATTTTCTCTCTCGAAGATCATAGCTATCTACGATACCCGTTAGCTGCCGTTCGCCATAGACCGCTATGGGCCGGCTGCGGCCAATTGTAATGCCGAGCGCCGCTGCGCCAGGAGCGGACATTAGATTTGTTGAGCCTGGCCTCCTCAGGTCATATGCGAAAAACTCAAGACCACTATCACGGTGATGAAGGCTGCATAAAGAATCGGCAGGGCGCCTAGGCCGATCAATGCGAAAGTCCGGAGAGTACGTAGCTCGGAGTGCCGCAGAATCCGACGCACAGCCAAAGGCACAGCAACGAGTTCAACCAAGCTGGCGAGAAACGCGCCGCCCCACAAGACCCATGCCACAGTGTTGTGGCCAGGTTCTTCGTGCCCCCTTCCAAAAGGATTGTGCATAGGGCACTCAGCAACACCGCAACCGGGGGCAGCCAGAGCGCCAGGTTGAGCTTAAACCCCACTAGATCTCACCCAGGACACGATGGAACCGATGATGAAAAGCAGGGCAAATATCACAACGATCGGCGCAACGCCTGCTGTCCATAATCCCGGCCGCAAGATGGCGTCCGAGGTCATTTGCCCTATCGACATCCACATTGGGACTGGTATCAATCCCCCGTTGTTTCCCACGTAGACACCAGGCGTGAAGAAGACCGCAGCAACCAACGACACGGCGGCTCGGCGTTGCCATCTGCCGGCGAAGCTCTTCATGACTACGCACACGCCCCAAATAGCCACACTGCCAACCAGCGCGTATCCGGCCAGAATCAGCAGTATCAGCCATTGCTCGCTTGTCATGGGTCTCCTCGGCCATGGTCGCCAATATGGCCGGCTGCTTGGCAGTGGTGGAGCCCAAGGGAGGGAGGAGCGAAGGGTATCCCGCCTGTCGAGCTATTCCAAATCCATGGCACGGATAGCCTACTCCAAAGCTGCCGTTCGCGACCGACCGGTACGGGCCGATTCCGGCCGGTTGATCCGATCAGTATCTCCGGGCGCTCATCCTCGGGGGCCTAAAGCTTCGGAATCCTGATCCGACTGATCATCAGCGACCCCGACACCGCGAACATCAGCGCCAGCGGGTGCAGGCGGTACTGGCCGAACTTGATCACGCCGAACCAGAGCTGGTCGCCGAGCGCTTGGTTGGCGGCGGCGATGGTCAGCACCACCACCAGCACCAGCGAGGTGGGGATCGGCGTGCCTTCGAAATGCTTCACTTTGTCGCCGCCTTCGGACAGGGCCTCGGCGGTGATGTTGTAGCGCGCCAGGCGCGACACGCCGCAGGCGACGAAGTAGCCCAGCACCAGGCGGTCGATCAGGCCCTGCATGCCGCAGGCGTAGCCCATCACGGCCGGGGCCACGCCGAAGGAGATCACGTCGGCGAGGGAGTCCAGCTCGCGGCCCATCGCCGAGGACTTCTGGCGCCAGCGGGCGATGCGGCCGTCGAGCACGTCGAACACCAGGGCCACCACCACCATGGCGCAGGCCAGGTAGATGTGAAAGCTGTCGCCGGATTGCAGGTAGGACATGACCGAGAACAGCGCGCCGACGCCACTGGCGGCATTACCCAGGGTGAACCAGTCCGCCAGGTGGAATTCGCGGATCATCGAAAACGGCTTGGGCTTGTTCATGGTTTTAGTGGCTCCCTGTCGCAGCCGGTATCATAGCGGCCATTTTTACGGCTTACCGCAGTGAGTTCCCTCCCCGAAGTCCAAACCCGGTTCGACCAGCTCAGCGGCAGCCTGCTGCTGGCCGACGCCGAGCGCCTGCGGCGGCAGCTCGAGGGGGGCCGGCGTAACCCGAAATTCGACTTCGCCCGCTATGCCCGGGACCTGGAGAAAGCGGCGCTGGCGGCCGAGAATCGCGCCCGCCTGCGGCCGGCCGCCATCGCCTGGCCGGAGAACCTGCCGGTGGTGCAGGCCAGGGACGAGCTGCTGGCGGCGATCCGCGACCATCAGGTGGTGGTGGTCTGCGGCGAGACCGGCTCGGGCAAGACCACCCAGCTGCCCAAGCTGTGCCTGGAGCTGAGGCGGGGGCTGCGCGGCCTGATCGGCCACACCCAGCCGCGGCGGCTGGCCGCGCGCAGCGTGGCGCGGCGCATCGCCCAGGAGCTGGACAGCCCGCTGGGCGAGCTGGTCGGCTTCGAGACGCGCTTCGACCGGCGCGTGTCGGAGCGCTCGCTGGTCAAGCTGATGACCGACGGCATTCTGCTGGCCGAGCTGCAGCGCGACCGCGAGCTGCGCGCCTACGACACCCTGATCATCGACGAGGCGCACGAGCGCAGCCTCAACATCGACTTCCTGCTCGGCTGGCTCAAGCGCCTGCTGCCGCGCCGGCCGGAGCTGAAGCTGATCATCACCTCCGCCACGCTCGATCCGGACAAGCTGGCGCGGCACTTCGCGTCGGCCGACGGCACGCCGGCGCCGATCCTGCTGGTCGAGGGCCGCACCTACCCGGTGGAGCTGCGCTACCGCGAGGCCGGGGAGGACGACGACCTGGAGGAGCGGGTCGGCGCCGGCATCGCCGAGCTGTGGCGCGAGCGCGCCGGCGACACCCTGGTGTTCCTGCCGGGCGAGCGCGAGATCAACGACCTGGCGCGCTCGCTGCCCGGGCGCTTCCCGCGCGCCGAGGTGCTGCCGCTGTACTCGCGCCTGCCGGCGGAGAAGCAGGACCGCGTGTTCTCCTCGCGCGGCCCGGCGCGCATCGTCCTCGCCACCAACGTCGCCGAGACCTCGATCACCGTGCCCGGCATCCGCTACGTG
>CAZQLF010000343.1:0-4061 GCA_964594035.1 uncultured Rhodospirillaceae bacterium
CCGCCTCCGAAATAAGGTGCGGCGCCAGCAGGATCAGCCCGAGGCGGACCGCCGCACGGCCGAGTTCATGCAGCTTGGTCGATGAACCGGTGCGAAAGGCGATGACGCCGATGAGAATCAGAACCGGCGAAAGCCAGTCGAGCCGGAAGGAGACGAGTTGGGCAACGAGGCTGGTGCCGACGTCGGCCCCCAGCATGATGGCAAGCGCCGAGGCCGTGCTGACCATGCCGCGCGAGGCGAAGGAGGCGGCCATCAGGGCGGTTGCGGTACTGCTCTGCAGCAGCATCGTGATGCCGAGCCCGGTCGAGAGCGCGGCGAAGCGATTGCCCATGGAGCGGCCCAATGCCCGACGCAAATCGGCGCCATAGGCGCGCAGCACGCCGGTGCTCACCATGCGCAGCCCCCACAGCAGCAGTGCGGCTGCACCCGTGAGGCTCAAAAGAAAATGAGTGCCGATCTTTCCAATCCTCCTCGCGCGTCACGCCGGGGCCAGAAAGGCCAAACCAGGACGGTGCGCAGGGGTCTGAAACATAACTGTAACAATTTGGGGAAGCCAGAACTTTCCTAGGTCCTGGAAAGCCTTAGCCAGCGACGGCCGCCGACGTTCTGGGTCCCTTTCTATCGATCACGCCGCGGGATGTGACGAAGCGGCTCGTCAGGGTGCGGTCGCTGTGGATCATGCGCCAGGAGAGCATACGATTGGCGCAGTCCAGCAGCACATCGCGATAGGCAGGGTCGCCCGCCAGATTCACCAGCTCGCCCGGATCCTTTTCCATGTCGAACAGCAAAGCCGGCTGGGCGGCGAAGTGAACATATTTGAATCGCTTTCCGCGCAGCACGGCGAGCGCGCATTCCTCGTCGGCAAGGCCGAGGGCTTTTTCAACCCGCTGGCGCACGGGGTCGCGGAAGTCGAATTCGAAATGCGCCTCCTGGCGCCAGCCCGCCGGCATCTTTCCGGCAAGGAAAGGCAGCAGCGAGCGGCCGTCGCATTGCACCGGAACTTCCGCGCCGAGCCAGTCGAGGATCGTCGGCATGATGTCGATGGATTCAGAGAATTCCTCGACGATGCGGCCACGCCCGGCATTCGATGCCGCCCGCGGGTCGCGGATGATCAGCGGGATGTGATAGGCCTGATCGAAATAGCCGTCCTTGCCCCACATGTAATGGTCGCCCAGCATCTCACCGTGATCGCAGGTGAAGATGACCAGCGTGTTGCGGTCTTCGCCGGTCTCTTCGAGATGCGCCATGATGCGGCCGATCTGGTCGTCCACCTGGGTGATCATGCCGTAATAGGTGGCGCGCAGCTGGCGCAGCTCCCTGTCATCGATCTCCGGCAGGACGCCGGGGTGATGCTCGGTGTAGTAGCCGATCTCGCGCTGGTTATGGAGCGCATAGGCGAGATAGGGATGCTGCTTCCCCTCCTCGGCGAGCGAGGATGCGCGCACCGGCGGCGGTACGTCGGCCGGATCATAAAGCGCGTTGTACGGCTCCGGGGCGATCACCGGCGGATGCGGGCGAAGGAAGACGCCATGCAGAAACCAGTTCTGCTCGCGGCGCACCGATAGCCACTTGATGATGGTGTCCGCCATGAAGCTCGTCTCGCTGTCGGCCGCGCTGAAGATCGGCGGGGCGAAGGTGTGCCCACGGCCTTTCGTACCGGGATAATTGGCGATGGGCTTGTAGACATCCTTGCGGTCCTTGAAGCGATATCCTTTCGCCTTCAGATCAGCGATCCAGGCAGCCATGTGGTCCGGCAGCTGCATGCCGAGCGACATGCCGGGCAGCACGCCTTCATAGGTCGTCAGCGCCGGATCGTCAGGCGCATAGCGGCGCGGATCCGGACAGGAATCGGTGTAGCCGAAGAGCGTGGGATCGAAGCCTGCCTTGCGCGCTTCCAGCGCGACGTTGGTGTGGCGTGTATCCAGCGGCGTGCCGTTTTTCACCGAGCGATGGTTCATCATGTAAAGGCCGGTCAGCAGGCTGGCGCGCGCCGGACCGCAGGGCGAGCACTGGGCATAGTGGCGGCGGAACAGAATGCCCTGGCCCGCCAGGCGGTCGAGATGGGGCGTCTTGACCAGCTTGTGCCCGAGTGCGGACAGGCACTCGCCGCGCCATTGATCGGCGGAAAGGAAAAGGACCTTGCGCGCCTCGCGGTTGGGGGTGGTCATGATGTCTCCGCTGCAATGAATCGCCTGTGGCTTGGGGCCGCGGACAATAGCGCAAATCTGGCCCTTCCGAAGTTACCCATCTGGCCCGCAGGCCGTGCCGAGAGGATTTCTGCGCTGCGCCAGAACCTTAGCTTCCCGGGCCGCCATCGGCGCCGCGCGGCTTTCCGGCGGCGATTGTCCCATGCCGGGAATGTCGATTGACTCCCCATTGTCACGTCTTTGTAATCTTACGGGGGTAAGGATCACCCGCCAATTCGATCGTCAAACAAGGGAGACAGACAGGTGGATAAATTGACTAAGGGCCAGAAGGGGGCGTTGGCAACTGTCAAGGCAGCACGCGGCCATTCGCGCCGCACGATGCTGAAGGGCGCTGCCGCAGCCGGTGTCGTCGCCGCTATGGGGCCATGGTTCGTCAGGGACGCGCTGTCGTCCTCGGGCGAGATCAATCTCCTCATGTGGTCGGACGAGTTCCCCGATCCGGTAATTCCGAATTTCACAAGCAAGACGGGCATCAAGGTCAACAAGACCCCGTTCTCGCAGAACGAGGAACAGATCAACAAGCTTCAGGCGACGGGTGGCGAAGGCTTCGACCTTTGCCAGCCGACGCGTGACCGCGCGCCGCAGTTCAAGGATATCGGTGTCCTGGCGCCGTTCGACATGAACAAGCTGCCGACCAATTCGGCCCTGCTGCCCTCGATGATGGAAGCATCGACCAGCCTGTGGACCTGGGATGGCAGTCTCTATCACCTGCCGCATTGCTGGGGATCGGAAGCGCTCTCCTGGCGTACGGACAAGTGGCAGCCGAAGGATCCGCTGCAGCTCAGCTTCGGCGATCTCTGGGGCGATGAGGTGAAGGGCCATGTCCAGGGCCGGCCGCATTCGATGCTGCTCGGCATCGGTCTCTGGATGGACGGAAGCGGGAAGCTGCCGACCAATCGCATGCTCGATGCGTTCAAGGATGCCGACACGTTCCGCAAGATCTATGACGTGATCCTGCCCTTCGCCATCCAGCACAAGCCCTGGATCAAGCAGTTCTGGGACTCGGCCGACAACACCAAGTCAGGCCTGATGGAGAACGACGTGATCATCGGCCAGACCTGGGACGGGCCGGTGCTCTCGCTGAAGAAGGACGGCAAGCCGGTCACCTATCAAGCGCCGAAGGAAGGCGCCATCACCTGGATCGATGGCCTTGCCATGCCGAAGGCGGCCAAGAACGTCGACCAGCTCTATGCCTTCATCAACTACCTCCACACGCCGGAAGTGGCGGCGGCGGTGGCCGAGGGCTCGGGCTACAACCCGGTCGTGACCGGCGCCGACAAGTTCCTCTCGGACACGGCCAAGAAGAACTTCGCCGAAGCCTATCCGGGCGATTCGCTGAAGAACCTCTGGAACCGTCCGCCGGAGTCCTCCTGGCTCGGCGATCTCAAGCTCGAATACGCCGACAAGTTCAAGGCGGCATAGGCGAGCCAGGCGGAAACTCACGTCGATATGGAACCAGCCCCGGCGACCCCGGGGCTGGTTTTTGTTGTGGTTGGGCCAAGCGCCGTCCGGTGCCGCGGCAAGGCTTGACGGCGCCTGCAATGCCGGGCCGAATCGTCGGGCCTGAGACGATGCCAGGGGGAGTTTGGCGATGAGCGCAGAGGTCGAACTCGACCATCTCACGGTGCAGTTCGGTCAGATGGTCGCGGTGCGCGATGCGGCGCTCAGCATCCGCGGCGGCGAGTTTTTCTCGTTCCTGGGACCCTCGGGCTGCGGCAAGACCACGATCCTGCGGGCCGTCTCGGGTTTTCTCGAACCCTCCGGCGGCGCGGTACGCATCGGCGGCAAGGATATGAAGGGCATCGTGCCCAACAAACGGCCCACGCCTCCACTCTTCCAGAACCTTGCCCTGTT
>CAZQLF010000344.1:0-1120 GCA_964594035.1 uncultured Rhodospirillaceae bacterium
AACCGCTGCGACGAGGTCGATGCGCGGCTGGTCTTTGACGACGTGTTTGTGCCCTGGGAGAACGTTCTGTTCTATCGCAACACGCGCGCCGCGAGCTTCATCCGCGGCACGTTGCACCGCTACAGCGCCTTTCCCTTCGTCCAGCGCCTGCTCACCATCGCCGACATGATGATCGGCGTTGCGCTCTTCAATGTGCGTCAGACCGGTCTCGACCAGCAACAGGCGGTGCGCGAGAAGCTGGCGGAGCTCGCCATCTACCGCGAAACCATCAATGCGCATCTGACCGCTTCGATCGCATTGGCGGAAAAAAGCCCGGCGGGCCTGCTGATGCCTAATCAGTCGCTGCTCTATACCGGCCGTGTGCAGGCCTGCACGAAGCTGCCGGCGATGATGCATCTCGCCCGCGAATTGTGCGGCGGCCAGATCTGCGTCACCCCGGACAGTGCGGCTTTTGACGATCCCGAGACGAAGAAGTGGCTCGACAAATACTACAGCGTGAACGAGTTCTGGGCGGCGGAAGACCGGCGCAAGCTGCTGGCCTTTGCCCGCGACCTGTTGAATTCGGACTACGCTGGCCACCGGGTGACATTTGAGTTGTTCGCCCAGTCACCGCCCTTTGCCCATCTCAACGCCGTCTACAACAATTTCAATTTCTCAGGCCCGCTGGACTTCGTGCGCAAAGCAGCCGGTCTGTCGGATCGCGTCATGCAACAGGGAAAGAAACAATGACCCATCATCGGCTGCGGAAATTCAACACGAAGAAGACCTATCCCGAGCAGAAGCTCGATAACGATCTCTGCATGTCGGTCCGGGCCAGCGGGACCCACGTCTTCCTGCGCGGCCAAGTGGGCCAGGATCTAGAGGGCCGCATCGTCGGCACCGGTGATCCTGCAGCGCAGGCCGAGCAGGCGATGAAGAACGTGAAGACGCTGCTGGAGGAGCAGGGCGCCGAGCTCGAGGATATCTGCAAGATCACGGTGTACATCACCGATCGCGCCTATCGCGAGCCGGTCTATCGCGTCATCGGCAAATGGCTGAAGGGCGTGTTCCCGGTTTCCACCGGCCTGATCGTCCAGGGTCTCGCCCGGCCCGAATGGGTGATGGAGATCGACGCCTGGGC
>CAZQLF010000344.1:1220-4041 GCA_964594035.1 uncultured Rhodospirillaceae bacterium
TGATCGTCCAGGGTCTCGCCCGGCCCGAATGGGTGATGGAGATCGACGCCTGGGCCGTCATCCCGGACGATCGCACAAAGAAACGTGCGGCGGCTTCGGCGGCGCGTCGCATCCGGCGGTCGTCCCAAAGCCGCGCGACCAAGAGACGCGCATGACCTTCTCTCTCATCGGCCGCTGTGCCGAAACCGGCATGTTCGGGGTGGCGATCACCACCTCGAGCATCTGCGTTGCCAGCCGCTGCCCCTGGGCACGGGCGGGCGCCGGTGCGGTCTCGACCCAGAACGTCACTGATCCCCGCATCGGGCCGCAGGCGCTGGATTTGATGGCCCAGGGCCGCTCCGCACCCGAGGCACTGCGCGAGGTGATCGCGTCCAACCAGTATCCGGAATTCCGGCAGGTCACCGTCATTGATCGCCAGGGACGCACGGCACATCACAGCGGCACCAAAGTGCTGGGCACGCATGCCGTATCCGAAGGCAAGAACTGCGTTGCCGCCGGCAATCGCCTGAGAAACCCCGACGTGCCGGCCGCCATGACGCGCGGGTTCGAGGTCGATGCAAAGCGCCATCTGGCCGAGCGGCTGCTGCGCGGCCTCGAGGCAGGCATTGCTGCGGGCGGAGAGATGGGTCCGGTCAGGTCCGCCGGTTTGCTCGTCGTCGACAAGCAGATGTGGCCCTTGGTCGATCTGCGCGTGGATTGGTCGGAAACCGGGCCTGTCGCCGAGCTCAGCCGGCTGTGGCAGCTCTATGAGCCGCAGATGAAGGACTATGTCACCCGCGCCCTCGATCCACGGTCCGCTCCCGCCTATGGCGTGCCCGGGGACCCCTGAGCATCAAACAGTATGAACGTGTTCAGCGCCTTTCATGGGCGAGGGTGGCCGTCACCATTTCGGCCAGCGCCAACGAGGCGGTGAGGCCCGGCGATTCAATGCCGAAGAGGTTGACCAGGCCCGGAACCCCGTGGCTTTCCGACCCCTGGATCATGAAATCGGCAGTGGGATCATTGGGCCCGGAAATCTTCGGCCGGATGCCGGCATAGCCGGGGGCAAGCTGGCCCTCGCCAAGCCCCGGCCAATAGCGGCGGATTGCGCCATAGAACGTTGCCGCCTGCTCGGGCGCGACCCGATAGTCAAGCGCCTCCACCCATTCCACATTCGGGCCAAAGCGGGCACGGCCGGCGAGATCGAGAGTCAGATGCACGCCGAGCCCGCCATGTTCGGGCACCGGATAGACGAGCCGTTCGAAAGGTGCTGCGCCCGACAGAACAAAGTAGCTGCCTTTGGCGAGATGAAGTGGTGGCACCCGGCCGGGGGCGAGGCCCGCAAGGCTGCTCGCCACCCGCTGAGCATCGAGCCCGGCGGCATTCACCAGGTAGCGGCAATGGAGCCGCATGACAGCGTCGCCGCCGATATCGAGAGTAAATCCGTCATTGCCGATCGCTCCAGCTTCAACGGGGCTGCGATAGGCGATCGCCGCGCCATGCGATTCCGCTTCGCCCAGATAGCTCAGCATCAAACCGTGGCTATCGACGATGCCGGTGGAAGGCGAAAGCAGGGCGGCGCTGGCCTTGAGCGCTGGCTCCAGCGCCCGCACCGCATTGGCGCCGAGCCATTCCAGATCGTTGACGCCGTTCGCATCCGCCTGGGCCTTGATTTTCTCAAGGGCGGGAATCTGCGCTGGTTCGCTGGCGACGATCAGCTTGCCGAGACGCTTATGAGCGACGCCGCGGTTGGCGCAATAGGCATAAAGCTGTTCACGGCCGGCCAGGCACAGCTGCGCCTTCAAGCTTCCCGTCGGATAATAGATGCCGGCATGGATGACCTCGCTGTTGCGCGAGGAGATCTCACTGCCGAAGGTGGATGCTGATTCCAGGATCAGGACCTCGCGCCCGGCACGCGCCAAGGCGCGGGCGACTGCCAAACCGACGACACCGGCGCCAATAACGACGGCCTCGACGGATTCCGTCATGGCTCCGGAACGTGGGCGGCGGCGGTAGCAGGATCGGCCTTGCGCCCATGAAGCTTCGTCTCGCGATGCACGACATAGATATTGCTTGCGACGATGATCAGCGAGCCGGTCAGCACGATGGCGTTGGGGAATTCGTTCCAGAACAAAACGCCGAACAGCACGGCCCATATAAGAGCCGTGTATTCGAGCGGCGCCAAAAACGAAATTTCACCGTACCGATAAGCCTGGGTCATGAAAAATTGGCCCAAGGTTCCACCGAATGCCATGATGCAGAAGACAGCAATGTCGCCGCCGCGCGGGGTGACCCAGTTGAAGGGCGTGAGTGCACCCGAGGCAAGAAGCAGGAAGACCGAAAACCAGAACAGCAGGCTGTAGCTGGTTTCCGTCGTGCTGAGCCGGCGCGAAACGATGATCGAGACGGCATAGGTGAAGGCAGCGGTCACTGAGAGAATCGCGCCAAGCCCAAAACCGGTGCCGCTCGGTTGGACGATCACGATGACCCCGGCAAAGCCGACCACGATCGCTGCCCAGCGGCGCGGGCCAACCTTTTCCTTCAGGATCGGCACAGAGAGAGCGCACATGATCAGCGGTGCCACGAAGCAGATGGCGACTGTGTCGGCCAACGGCAGCAGCCGGAGCGCGTAGAAGAATGTCGCCATGGTGGCGATGCCGAACAGCGTGCGAAGCAGATGCCATCCGATTTTGCGCGTCTTCAGCGTCGCGACCCCACCGTTCGCCATGGCCAGCCCCATGGCGAAGAGCGGCGCCGGCAATCGTCCGAGGAACATCAGCTCCGGAAGCGGATATCCGGTCGTGAGCCACTTGGCCGTCGCGTCCATGACCGACAGGAAAAA
>CAZQLF010000345.1:0-4037 GCA_964594035.1 uncultured Rhodospirillaceae bacterium
TCGATGAGGCCCCGAACGGCCGAGACCGATTTGTCGAACAAGGCCTTCTCTGCCGGGTCCAACGCAATCTCGACCACCCTCTCCACGCCGCCAACACCGATAACCACCGGCACGCCGACGTAGAGTCCTTTGACCCCGTACTGGCCGTCCAGATAGGCGGCGCAGGGCAGCACACGCTTCTTGTCCTTGATATGGCTTTCGGCCATCAGGACCGCGGCGCTTGCCGGGGCGTAGAATGCGGACCCCGATTTCAGAAGGCCGACGATCTCCGCACCGCCATCGCGGGTGCGTTGAACGATCGTGTCGAGCCGTTCCTTCGTGGTCCAACCCATCTTCACCAGGTCGGGAAGCGGAATTCCCGCCACAGTGGAATAACGTATCAATGGCACCATGGTATCCCCATGGCCGCCTAGAACGAAAGCGCTGACATCTTCGACCGAGACCTTGAACTCCTCGGCCAAAAAAAAACGGAAGCGCGCGCTGTCGAGCACGCCCGCCATGCCGACGACACGCTTGTGCGGCAGCCCGCAGGCCTCGCGCATCACGGAGACCATCGCGTCGAGCGGATTGGTGATGACGATGACGAAGGCATTCGGGCAGTGCTGCTTGATCGCCGCACCCACGGAATTGATGACCTTGCAATTCGTCGCCAGCAGATCATCGCGGCTCATGCCTGGCTTGCGCGCGATGCCAGCGGTGCAGATCACCACATCGGCTCCGGCGATCGCGGCGTAATCGTTCGAGCCCACGATCTTCGCATCGTAGGATTCGATCGCCGAGCCTTGCGCGATATCGAGACCCTTGCCCTGGGGAATACCTTCGACGACATCGAAGAGCACGACGTCACCAAGTTCCTTTAGACCGATCAGCAGCGCCAGCGTTCCTCCGATATTGCCGGCGCCAACCAGGGCGATCTTCTTTCGAGCCATCCAGCCCCCGTAAACGTGTCACCAGGTGACACTAGATATTGTGTTATTACGCTTTTTGTTCCCCAAGAGCAAGTGGAGATAGACAGGAAATTTCATGTTTCACGTCAACTGGGGTTGGTTGAGATAACTGCTCGTCTGCATCTCGAGGAGCCGCGAGGCCGCGCGGCGAAAATCTTCAGCGCCAAATCCCGCAGAAAAGAGTCTGTCGGGCACATCATCGGCGGCGACGATCAGATGCACATGACAATCGTAGAACGCATCGATCAGCGTGAGAAAACGCCGGGCAGCATTGTAATCATCGCGACTCATCACCGGCACGCCGTCCAGCAGCACGGTGGGAAAATCTGCAGCGATGGCGAGGTAGTCGCCAGCTCCCAGTGGCCTGCGGCAGAGCTCATCGAAACCGATCAGCGCAACACCTCTGGCCGTCTTCGCTAGCGTGAGCGTGCGCCCCTGCATGGCGAGCGTCGCTGGCTGTGGTGCGGCATTGTCGGTGAGCCGGGCGAAGGCTTCCTCGAGACTCCGAGTCGCCGATTCGCCCAAGGGCGTGTGATAGAGCTCAAGATCGCGGATGCGGATGCGGCGATAGTCCAGCCCGCCGTCGAGCTGCAGGATGTCGAGCTTCTCCTTCAACAGCGCGATGAAGGGCAGGAAGCGATCGCGCTGCAGCCCGTCCTTGTAAAGATCGTCGGGCGCGGTGTTGGAGGTAGCGACGACCACCACACCTTCATCGAACAATGCTGCGAACAGCCGGCCCAGCAGCATGGCATCGGCGATGTTGGTCACCTGGAACTCGTCGAAGCACAGCAGGCGGGTTTCATGGGCGATGACTGCGGCAAGCTCGGGGAGCGGTTCGCCGGCAGCCCGCTCGCGCCGGGCGTGAAGGGAATCGTGCACCTCGAGCATGAAAGCGAGGAAATGCACCCGGCGCTTCTTTTCCACCGGCGCGCCGGCGAAGAACAGGTCCATCAGCATGGATTTGCCGCGGCCCACCCCGCCGAAGATATAGAGGCCCTGGGTCATGCCCTCGCTGCGATGGGAAAGACCCAGCCGCTCGCGCCAGCTGCGCTGGCCATTGCCACGGGCCAGCGCATTGTGGAGGGACTGAAGTTTCTCAGCGGCGAGAAGCTGTGCCGGATCGGAGCGCAGCTTGCCTTCGCTGGCCATCCGGCGATAAGCCGGCAGCGGCCCCTCGGATAAGTCGGAAGCGTCGGCCGGCGTGGCCTGCTCGTTCATCGTCCGGAATTCATCGCCCGTGGCTATCTTCCACCGGCAACCCGCAGAATCGCGCCCGTCATGTAAGAGGCGGCGTCGGAGAGCAGGAACAGGATCGGGGCTGCCACTTCGTCGGCCGAGCCCGCCCGTGCCATGGGCACGGTGGGCACGATGCGGGCCATGCGACCCAGATCGCCGGAAGCGGTCTGCATCTCCGTATCGATCATGCCGGGCTCGATGGCGTTGACGCGAATGCCCTCGCGGGCAAGCTCGCGTGCCAGGCCGATGGTCAGGGTGTTGATGGCGCCCTTGGAGGCGGCGTAGTGGACGAACTCGCCAGGACTGCCCAGCGTGGCTGCGCCCGAGGAGATGTTGACGATAGCCCCACCCTTGCCGCCATGGGCAGTCGACATGCGCTTCACCGCCTCGCGCGCGCAAAGAAAGGGGCCGAAGACGTTGACCGCGAACACGCGGTGCAGATCGTCAGTGGCCATGTCGACGAACTTGCTGCTGCGTCCGACGATGCCGGCATTGTTCACCAGCCCGTCGAGCCGGCCGAAATGCTTGTCCACCTCGGCGAAGAGACGCTGGATGTCGGATTCCCTTCCCATATCGGCCTGGATCGCGATGGCCTCACCACCCGCCTGCTTGATGTCGCGCACCACCTGTGCCGCATCCTCGCCGCGCTTCGCATAGTTGATGACGACACGATAGCCCTCGCGCCCCGCGCCCCGCGCGGCCGCCGCACCGATGCCCCGGCTGCCGCCGGTGATGAGAACGACTTTGTCCACGGCGTAGTGATTACACGCGACAGCCGCGTTGTCCATGGAGTGTGGGGCCGAAGAAAGGAAGCACAGAGCCTATGGCGTCTGTGGTTCGATCCTGACGGCGACCCGCTCTATCAGCCCAGCCGCGCGCTCGCGAATGGCGCCGGGAAAGGGGCAGGACTTGCGCGCGACTGCGTCGATATGCACCGAGGTTATATCCATGATCGCCGCGGCCGTGCCGCGGTTCACATGGTGCAGCTCGTGCTCGGCCCGCAGCACCTTCTCGCGCACTTCGAGAATCCGCGAGCGGACCTCGATGACATCGCCCGCCATCAGCTCCTGCTTATAGGTGATGTTCTGCTGCACGCCGGCCATGGCCCGATGATGCTTTTTCAAGTACTCGGCGGTGATGCCAAGATAGTTGAACAGATTCCAGTTGGCCTCGTCGAACTTGCCCACGTACCACATGACGTTCATGTGGCCCATATGGTCGCAATGCCAAGGATAGACGGCACCCTTGTACATGATCGGCAATGACATGGTCGGCTCCTGCGCGCCAGCTTGTGTCAGCGGCGCGCCACCAGCTGTTTCTTGATCTCGGCGATGGCCTTTGCCGGGTTCAGGCTCTTGGGGCAGGTGCGCGTGCAGTTCAGGATGGTGTGGCAACGATAGAGCCGGAACGGATCCTCGAGCTTGTCGAGGCGCTCGCCCTTGGCCTCGTCGCGGCTGTCGGCAAGCCAGCGATAGGCCTGCAGCAGGATAGCCGGACCCAGATAGCGCTCGCCGTTCCACCAATAGCTGGGGCAGGCGGTGGAGCAGCAGAAGCAGAGAATGCATTCCCACAGCCCATCGAGCTTTGCGCGCTCCCCTGGCGATTGCAGCCGTTCGCGGTCCGGCGGCGGCGTTTCGCTCTTGAGCCAGGGCTCGATGGCGGCGTACTGCGCATAGGGTGTGGAAAGGTCGGGCACCAGATCCTTCACCACCGGCATATGCGGCAGCGGATAGATTTTCACCTCACCCTTCACATCGGAAATGTACTTGGTGCAGGCGAGCGTGTTTGTGCCGTCGATATTCATCGCGCAGGAGCCGCACACGCCCTCGCGGCAGGAGCGGCGGAAGGTCAGGG
>CAZQLF010000346.1:0-4036 GCA_964594035.1 uncultured Rhodospirillaceae bacterium
CGTCGGCCGTGGTGTGGTCGCCGAGCCGGTAGGTGATGGCCTCGATCAGCGTCGGGCCGCCGCCCGCCCGCGCGCGCTCAATGGCCGCGCCCACGCGCTCGCGCACGGCGATGATGTCGTTGCCGTCGATCTGTTCGCCGGGAATGCCCGCTGCAATGGCCTTCTGCGCCAGTGTCTGCGCCACGGTCTGCTTGCTGCGCGGCATCGAGATCGCCCACTGGTTGTTGTTGACGACGATGACGAGCGGCGCCTCCCACGCGCCCGCCATGTTCATGCCCTCGTAGAAATCACCCTTGGAGGTGCCCCCGTCGCCCAGCAGGCACACCGCCACGCGCGGCGCCTGCCGCAGCTTGAAGGCATAGGCCACGCCGACGGCATGGCCGACCTGCGTGCCGATTGGCACGCAATTGCCGAAGTCATGCGGCGCCGCCGCAAATCCGCTGCCGCGCTCGTCGCCGCCCCAGTACAGCAGGCTTTCCGTCATCGTGACGCCCCGCACAAATTGCGCGGCGTGGTCGCGATACGACGGCACCAGCACGTCCTCCGGCCGCATGGCGCTGGCGACGCCCACGCCGATCGCCTCCTGCCCCAGCGCGGACGCAAAGGTGCCGATCTTGCCGGTGCGCTGCAGCGCGATTGCCTTCAGGTCGAACTGGCGCGTCAGCACCATGGCGCGATACAGCGGCACCAGGGCCGCCGGGTCACGGGCAAAAGGGGGAAGTTCGGGGAGGGGAACGGCCGGCTCGCCCTGCGGTTCCAGATACCGGGTGTAGCCAATGTCAAAGCTCGCAACAGTGCCCATGGGTGGCCTCTTGGTCTCGCTGTGTCCTGTGCGGCGCAGCATCCGCCGCATGCTGCTGACTTTGAGTGTAGGGCACGGATGGGAAAGGGAGTGTACGGTCGCGCACGGGCAACAGTCGGCGGGCGGAAAGCGAAAAAAGGGTTCAGCGCCGAATTGCGGGAGGGAAGGTCGTGTGGCTATCGTGGCGCGCTGCCGGACCATAGGCGGATGTCGCGGGGGCGACTGGGCGTCCGAGTTCGGCCGATAGTGTTGAAAAACTCCCTGGATGCCGTTCTGCGGTCGATTCCGGAGTACCTCAACCCTCAACTGCGGTGCGATCGTTCAATACACGCCGTTCTGAGAGGCCGGCTTCCGGTACTCACCGCCAGCGCGCCGCGTAGATCGAGTTTTTCAACACTATCGGCCAGTAGCGGTCGCTACGAATTGCTGCAACGAGCAGTCCGATCACCGGTCAGCGTTACGGCTTAATGCGCGGCGCGCTTGCCTTCAGATGCTGCCTTAATAATGACGCCGCCGGCCTGCTTCTCGTGCGCCTCGGCATGCGGTTCGAGTGGCAGGGGTGCGATTGGCCGGCTCTTCACCCAAAGGCCGAACTCACGCATCACCGCTACAACAGGCGCAAGGCGGGTACCGTCCTTGGTCAATTCATACTGCACCGTGACAGGCACCGTTGGAAAAGCCGTGCTCTTTACCAAACCAGCTTCTTGAAGCGCCTTTAGGTCTAGGGTCAGCATGCGCTGAGAGATGTCTGGCATGAGTTTTCTCAGCTCGTTAAAACGCTTTGGTTCTTCAAGCAGATATGAAGCGATCAACAGCCGCCACCTGCCACCCAGCAGCCGCATTGCTTCCTCTATCGAACATCCGGATACCGCCGTCTTCATTAAGCCTCCGCCATCAGGTATAAAAAATGTACCTACACCACATTTTAGTGCCTTCTTTCATTTTTATACCCGGTGCAGCATCATTCGGCGATTCAGCAAGGCACTCCGCTTTGCGATCACGGTGAGGATCTGTAATGAAGCTGTACTATGTGCCTGGCGCTTGCTCGCTGGGTCCCCACATCGTATTCAACGAGTTGGAACTGGACGTTACCCTCGTGAAGGTGGACTACAAAACGCACAAAGCCGAAGACGGTCGCGACTTCTACGAACTTAGTCCTTTTGGCTACGTGCCCCTCCTCGAACTCGATGACGGTACGGTACTACGCGAGGGACCGGCTATTGTTCAGTATCTTGCCGATTTGCGGCCCGATTCGAACATTGCCCCTACGAACGGGACCATGGGCCGCTATCGTCTTCTGGAGTGGTTGAGCTTTTTGACTTCCGAGATTCATAAGGGCTTCATTCCGCTGCTCTATGCGAGGCTGGCGGGTAAGTATGGCGTTGAGACTGCCAAGCCGAAGCTGGAGAAGCGCTACGACTGGCTAAACGAGGCCCTCGCCGGCCGCAACTATCTGATGGGTGACACCTACACCGTCGCCGACGCCTACCTTTATTCGCTCACCCAGTGGGGCCAGGCCGAGTGGCTGGAATCGGTCTATAAGGCCGATATCCACTTCGACGGTCTGGAGAATCTCAAGGCGTGGTATCTGCGTATGCGGGACCGACCGGCTGTGCGCAAGTCCTTGGATACTGAAGGCCTCAAGTAAGGCTTCGGTTCTTGTGAGACGACGCGCCTAAGAGGTGAAACGGCTATGGGTCGATATGCGACCTCCATCTTTCCCACAGATCGCCGAAGACCCAAAAAAGCCCGCGCCATAGCGGCGCGGGCCTTGCGGTGGTGCCTGTCCGCCGGAATCAGCGCTGGTACGCCGGTGCCACGAACCCCGCAAACCGCTGCTGCGTAACCGCCCTGAACTCCGCCGACTGATAAGCCTCCCGTATATCGCGCACGAACGCCTTCCCCACATCGGCCGTACGCACCGCGACCAGGTTCATGTAGTAGTCGGGAATCTTCTCCAGTGCCAGCGCCTCGGTCAGCTTCAGTCCCGAGGCGAGCGCGTAGTTGCCGTTGACGAAGGCATAGTCCACGTCGTCGAGCGAGCGCGGCAGTTGCGCGGCTTCGAGTTGCAGCAGCTTCAGCTTGTGCGGATTCGCGTCGATGTCGCGCTCGCTCGCGCGGATGGGATCGGTGCCGGCCTTCAGCGTGACCCAGCCGATCTGCTGCAGGATGGCGATGGCGCGCGCCAGGTTGGTCGGGTCGTTGGGCAGTGAGACCGAGTCGCCGGCCTTCACCTCGGCGAGCGACTTGTGCTTGCGGCTGTAGATGCCGATCGGCGCGGTGGGCACCTGGATGACCTCCGTCAGTTGCAGCTTGCGGTCCCCGGAAAACTTCTTCAGGTAGGCCACGTGCTGGAACGCGTTGGCGTCGATCGCGCCATCGGCCAGCGCCAGGTTCGGCTGCACGTAGTCGCTGAATTCGACGATGGTGACCTTGTAGCCGCGCTTTTCCAGCACCGGCTTCACGCCGTAGCGGATCTGGTCGGCGTATGGGCCGGCCGTTGCGCCAAAGCGGATCTCCTTCTTATCCGGATCGGCAGCTCCTGCCGCCTGCATCACGCCAATTGCCAGCACGGCTGCGAACAGCCGGATCCCCTTGCCGATCTTCATCAAAGCTCCCCGTGGTTTTCGGAATGGCGCAGCCCGTGGCTGCATGGTCGGGCCATTGTAGGGAGAGGCAGACAATGAGGGAACGAGCAATTTGTCATGCCCATATGCCGGAAGCGCATATGGGCGGCGGCAATGACGCCGCAAGCCAGACCGCACGCCCCTTGCGCAGGGGCGCGCGGTCAGCGCCATCGCGCTCAGGCGGCGGCCAGTGCGCGGTCGAGGTCCTCGATCAGGTCGTCGATATGCTCGATGCCGATCGACAGGCGCACCATGTCCTCGCTCACGCCCGCGGCCTTGAGTTCGTCGGCGTTGAGCTGGCGGTGCGTGGTGGACGCCGGATGCGTGGCCAGCGACTTGGCATCGCCGATATTGACCAGGCGCGTGAGCAGCTGCAGCGCGTCGAGGAAGCGTGCGCCGCCTTCGCGGCCGCCGGCCTTCAGGCCGAACGACAGGATGCCGGGGCCGCGGCCGCCGAGGTATTTCTGCACCAGCGCGTGGTCGGCGTGGTCCGGCAGGCCGGCGAAGTTGACCCAATCCACCTTGGGGTGCTTCTGCAGGTGCCTGGCGATGGCCAGCGCGTTCTCGGTGATGCGGTCCAGCCGCAGCGCCAGGGTCTCGATGCCCT
>CAZQLF010000347.1:0-4036 GCA_964594035.1 uncultured Rhodospirillaceae bacterium
ACCGTCGCCGATCTGCTGATCGAGCGGACCCGCGCCGAAGCCTGCTGACCTGCCGTCCCTAGACGACGCGCTGGAAGCTCATCCGCAGCAGAGAGATCTGGTGGATTTTGAAGGCGCCGGCCGAGAGCCGCAGGTAGTGACGCACATTGTCGACCGCTTCTTCGCCGACAAGCGCAACCGCTTCCTTGCGCTTGGCCGCCAGATTGGCCTCCCACTGGCGCAGTGTGCGGTAGTAATGCTCGCGGTCGTTGCGCAGCGCCAATACTTCGAAGTGACCCTCGGCGGCGGTGAAGACTTCCTGGAGGTAGGGCAGCTCGCTCTCCGGGAAGATCATGTCCTGGATGAAGGTAAACCGTTGGCGCATGTAATTGCTCGGCGGCACCGTCCAGGCGGTGAATTGCAGCGATAGCCGGCCGGCGGGCGCGACCCACTTTTCGCACCAGGCGAAGAATTCGCGGTAGGCAGCGGCTTTTTTGGCCGGCTCGATGCCGTGATGGGCGAGATGCTCGAACAGACCGATGGCGATGATGGAGTCGTAAGGCTTTTCAGGCTTGTGATCGCGCCAGTCTTCCAGGCGAATCTCGACGCCGGGCAGAGCGCGGGCCCGGGCCCATTCTACCTGCGCGACACTGAGGGTCAGGCCGGTCGCCCGCTTGACGCCGGCATGGCCGACCAGACGGTTGGATAGCGCCCCCCAGCCGCAGCCGAGATCGAGGACGTGCGCCTGACCCGCCGCGTTCACCGCCTCTATGTGATGATCGAGCTTGCGGACCTGCGCTTCGGCGAAGTCGTCGGTGCCCTCATACATCGCGCAAGTGTAGAGCATCAACGGATCGAGCCAGAGCGCGAAGAACTCGTTGCTGAGGTTGTAGTGCTGCCTGATTGCTTCGAGCGAAGGGCCAAGAAGCTTCTTGGCCGGCGCTGCTGTGACTTCGCTCAATCCTTGGCCCTCTCGACATAGCTGGCATCGTCGGTGTTCACCACGACGCGGGTACCGGTCCCGATATGCGGGGGCACCATGACGCGCACGCCGTTTTCGAGCTTGGCCGGCTTGTAGGACGACGACGCAGTCTGGCCTTTCACCACCGGATCGGCCTCGGTAATCGTCATGGTCACTGTGGCCGGCAGCGAGACGCTGATCGGCATTTCCTCATAGCTCTGGATCGAGACGACCATGCCCTCCTGGAGGAAGACATGGGGATCGCCGATGGCTTCCTCGTTCAGCGTGATCTGCTCGAAGGTTTCCTGGTCCATGAAGGTGTACTGATCGCCATCCTGGAACAGGAACTGGTACGTCTTCTCTTCCAGTTGGACGCGCTCCAGAACGTCGGAGGGGCGAACCCGCTCGTTGAGCTTGGTACCGTCGCGGATGTCCTTGAGTTCGACCTGGAGATAGGAACGCCAGTTGCCCATCTGGACGATGTGCACCTTCGTGGCGCGCCAGAGCTTGCCGTCGCGCTCGATGATATTGCCGGTGCGAAGAGTGTTGCCGTTAACTTTCATGGGCCTGGAAATGGATTGTGCGCTGGAAAAGTGGCGCGGAAGCTAACAACTTCGCCTGCCCGAGGCAACCGCAGCCTCGCTTTTCAGCCGATGAGCGCCATAACGCGGTCAATTGCTACTTTCAGACTTGCTTCGTTTTGCCAGATGTTGTCATCGAGGCAAAGGAAATCGGCCCCTGCGGCGACGAAGGCGCCGGCCTGTTCCAGATCATTGGCCAGCTCGACGACGAGAGGCACGACCATGATCTCGGCCCACCACCTGACCAGGTCGAGGTCGGGGGCCAAGGAGATGTAGTCGGCACCGGCTTCGCCTGCCTCCATTGCCGCATGACGGGAGTTGCCGCAGAAGACACCGATGCTGGCCGATGGGCCCAGCATCTCGCGCGCCTGTTCGTAATCTCCGGGCTGCCAGAGATGCACGCCGTCCGCCCCCAAACCCGTGACCCGGTCGGCGGCATCATCAAGCAGGACAGCACAGCCCTTCGCTTGAGCTGCTGCGATGATCGGTCCGATTTCAGGCGACGGCGAAAGCCTGAGGCAGGCGATGTCGCCGGTTGCAAGTGCTGCGTCGAGAAGGGCCGCGAAGCTCGCCGGCAGCGGATCGGGCGCCTCGAGATACAACCGGCAGCGCGACGCCGGCGCGCCGGCGTCGGCCATCAGGCCTTGCCCTGGTAAATCTTGATGATCTGGTCGAGCATCGCCATCGCTTCCTCGCGCGGCCGCGTGAAGGTGTTGCGGCCGATGATGATGCCGTTTCCCCCGCCGTCGCGGATGGCGCGCGCCTCGTCGTAGACGCCGTTCAGATCCTTGGCCGGACCGCCGGAGAAAACGATGATGCGCTTGCCGGCGAAGGCGCACTGCACGACATGGGCGATGCGCTTGGTGAGGGTTGAACCATCGATCTTTTCCTTTTCATAGACCTTCTTGGCTTCGGCCTGCTCGAGGACAGCGGTCGGCGGCTTCACCTTGATGATATGGGCGCCGAGGAGGGCCGCTATGTGTGCTGCATAGGCCGTCACATCCAGCGCCGTTTCACCTTCCTTGGAGATCGAGCCGCGGGGATAGGACCAGACCACCACGGCAAGCCCATGCGCCTTGGCTTCTTCGGCAAGCGCGCGAAGCTCCTCCATCTGGGCGAAGGCGTAGTCGGAAGCAGGATAAATGGTGAAGCCGATGGCAGCACAACCCAACCGCAGCGCGTCGTGCACGGAACCAGTCACTGCCTGATCCTTGCTCGTCGCCAGGCTGTTGGAGCTGTTGAGCTTCAGGATCAGCGGGATTTGCCCGGCGAAAGTCGACGCACCCTGCTCGATCATGCCGAGCACGGAGGCATAGGCGGAGAGCCCGGCGTCAATGGCCAGCTGGTAGTGATAGTGCGGATCATAAGCCGGAGGGTTCGGTGCGAAGCTGCGCGCGGGCCCGTGCTCGAAGCCCTGGTCGACCGGCAGGATGACCAGATGGCCGGTGCCGCCCAGCCGTCCGTTCATCAGGATGCGGGCGAGATTGGCCTTGGTGCCGGGATTGTCGCTTTCATACCAGGAGAGGATTTCACGGACGCGAGGCGTCATGTTCATGGCTGCGGGTCCTTCGCTTGAGCGAGATCGGTTCAGGTTGAACAATCCGAACCGTCAATCTCACTCTACATATTTCAAGCAGCGTCCGATTCACGCCTCACATTGAACCAATGTGAGGCGATCAGACGCTTGCGGCGGCCTTGAATAGCCGAGCCGCCCCACCTTTTCAATCGCTGGCCAAATACTGCAGGCAAGCGGTTTCGGGATCGTTCACGCTTGCAAGATCGAGGGCTTTTGCCCGCCGGCGATGCAGGGTGGCTGCGGATTTGCCAGCAATGTCGGAAAGCTTGCCGGCGACCGCGGCAGGTCCGCTGAAGCAGACATCAGCAATTCCAGCGCGAAAGGCTTCCTGCGCGAGATCGGCTCGCTCGGCACAATCGAGGATGAAGCCGGCCTTGGCGGCCGGCACGGCCGCGCGCGCCCGGCGTTCGATCGCGGCAAACCAGCCGGCACCGGCATAGATCCCGGCGCCGGCAGCACTCCATAATGTCACAGGCTGGCCAAGCGACGCGGCGGCGCGCAGTGCCACGACCGCGTGGGCCAGATCATGGATGACGATGCAGGCCGGCGCTTTGAGTTTTCCGGACGGCTGATTGGCGGCACCCGTGGTGGCCGCCTTCTTCTTCATCCCAGCTTGCCCATGGCGACCGCCGTGTCGGCCATGCGGTTGGAGAAGCCCCACTCATTGTCGTACCAGGAGAGCACGCGCACGAAGCGTTCGTTGATCACCTGGGTCTGCTTGAGATCGAACGTGGAGCTCGCCGGATTATGGTTGAAGTCGCTGGAGACCAGCGGCTGGTCGTTGGTGGCGAGAATGCCGTGCAGCGGCGAATTGTGAGAGGCCGCCGAGAGGGCGGCGTCGTTGACCGCCTTCACCGTGGTCGCCTTCTGGGCGACGAACTTGAAATCGATCAGCGAGACATTGGGCGTGGGCACGCGGATCGAGGTGCCGTCGAGCTT
>CAZQLF010000348.1:0-4023 GCA_964594035.1 uncultured Rhodospirillaceae bacterium
CCCTGTTTGGGGCATCGTCGTCAGGATGTAATTGCGGGTGCCGTTCAGGATGCCGTAGATGCGCTCGATGCGATTGGCGCCGAGGCCCTCGCGCAGGGTCTTGATGATGGGAATGCCGCCGGCGACCGCCGCCTCGTAGCAAAGGCTGACACCTTTCGCCTCGGCGGCGCGCGCAAAAGCCGTGCCGTGATGGGCCAGCAGCGCCTTGTTGGCGGTGACCACATGCTTGCCCTGGGCGATCGCCGCTTCCAGCAGCTTGCGCGCCGGACCCTCCGCCCCGCCGATCAGCTCGACCACCACATCGGCGTCGCCAAGGCCGGCGAGCACAAGCGGATCGTCATGCCATCGATACGACGAGATATCGATGCCGCGATCATGGCTGCGCCTGCGCGCCGAGACGCCCACGATCTCGATGGGCCGGCCGCAGCGCCGCGCAATCTCGCCGGCATGGGCGTTGAGCAGCTTCACCACGCCGGCGCCCACGGTGCCGAGCCCGGCGATAGCGATGCGAAGTGGTTGACGGGGTGTGTGTGGCGATTTGGCCTGGGGCGATTTGGTTTGTGGCGATGTCATGGGGGCGCGAAAGGTCCTTCGTTCGCCACGCTTACGGCAAGCAATGAAGGGTCAGCGGTCGAGGAAGATGTCGACGCGCCGGTTGGCGGCCTCGCCGGTGGGCATGAATTCATAGAACATCGGCGCCTGCGAGCCTTGCGCGGCGACGGCGATCGAGCCCTGTGGAACGCCAATCGAAATCAAGGTGCGCGCCACCGCGTTCGCACGCGCCTGGGAGATTTTGTAATTCACCCTGTCGTGCTGCTGCGGATCCAAGGTAAGCGTGCGCAGGCTGGCATTGCCAACGACACGCAGCCGTCCGCCCAGCTGCTGCTGCAACATGGAGACGTTGCGCAGCACCCACTGCGCCCGGTCGGACACCGCCGAGGAAGCGTCGTTGAAATAGATCACCGCCACCGGCTGGCCCGCGACGGGGGCGGTGCCGGCGGGAAGCCCATAGGCGGGCGCACCGCCCGGCGATGTTGGCAACGGGCCGGATGAGTAAATTGGCGCCGCCTGGTAGCCCGGCAATGGGGAGCCGCCAAGCTGGCTGGTGTCCACAATGACGCTGCTGGAACTGGCATTCGCCATGGCCATGGGCGCCATGGTGCTCGGCTCCGTCGTGCTCGGCGCGGGGGGCACCGGGTTGGGCGGCGGTGCCATGGGTGTGGCGCCGGCTGTCGTTGCCGCCGGCAACGGCACCACCGTGGCCGAGGGCGCGCTGGCCGTCTGGGTCGCTGTCTGGTTCGTGACGGTTTGCCCCGCCGCAGGTTGTGAGGCCGTGGTCACCGCCGGGGCAGGCGCTGGGATCGGCGCCGTCGTCACCGTACCGGTATCCGTGCCGGACGCCGCCGCCGGTGCAGGTGCTGGCGCGGGCACCGGTGGCGGCGCGGGTGTTCCGGCCTGCTGTGAAGCAGTGACCTGTTGGTCGCTATAGGCGGCGTTCGTGTTGTCGGCAACGAGGCCCGAGGCCACCTGCTGGCGCTGGGCGGTGGTCGATGTCGCCGGCGGCTGCTGCGGAACGCTATTGAGATCTGGGTAAGCCTGCCCAGATGAAGGCGTGGTGCTCGCGGTGGGCGTCGTGCTCGCGGCCGGCCCCGCTACCGGCTGTGGTGTCGAACTGGGTTCGTTGTTTCCGGGGCCGCCGAAGACATCGTCCGTGAGGCTGCAACCGGCAAGAACCGAAGCGAGAGCGGCGGCCAACACGCCGCCGCGCAGCCCTGCCCAGAGGCCGCACGAGCTCCTAAATCGCTTCATCTCGTCTCCAACCCCGGTTCCGGTTGTCTTGCCTGCGGCGCGTCGTTATGTTCGGAAACCACAAGGACTTACGTCAAAAAAGATCATAGAGGAAGCGGATATGACCGATCAACAGGCTCCGGACATGAAATTGCCGGACCCGGTCGAGTTATCCCGTGCGATGGCACGTATCGCCGAGCAATCCCAGAGACTTGTCGCCGAGTTCATGCAGCGCCAGGCGGAGGGCGCCGCCGGCAGCGCCGATGCGGCCGGCATGTCCGATCCGGCGAGCATCGGGCGCGCCTTTCTCGAGATGACCGCGCGGATGATGACCAACCCGGCCAAGCTGGTCGAGGCCCAGGTCAATCTTTGGCATGATTACATGCAGTTGTGGCAATCGGCGGCTCAGCGCCTGGCCGGCGGCACGGGCGAACCGGTCATTTCGCCGGCGCCCGAGGACCGGCGATTCAGCGATTCCGCCTGGCAGGAAAACCAGCTCTTCGACTTCATCAAGCAGTCCTATCTGCTGAGCGCGCGCTGGCTGCAGTCGACGGTCAAGAATGTCGAGGGCCTGGACCAGAAGACGGCCAAGAAAGTCGACTTTTACACGCGGCAGTTCGTCGACGCGATGGCGCCCAGCAACTTCGTCATGACCAACCCCGAGGTCCTGCGCAAGACGCTGGAGAGCGGCGGCGAGAACCTGGTGAAGGGGCTGGAGAACCTGCTGGGCGATCTCGAACGCGGCAAGGGCCAGCTGCAGATCAAGATGACCGATCCCGAGGCCTTCGAGGTCGGCAAGAACGTCGCCATCAGCAAGGGCAAGGTCGTCTACCAGAACGACCTGATCCAGCTGCTGCAATATGAGCCGACCACCAAAGAGGTTGCCAAGCGGCCGCTGCTCATCATGCCGCCCTGGATCAACAAGTATTACATCCTCGATCTGCGCGAGAAGAACTCCTTCATCAAATGGGCGGTCGACCAGGGCCAGACGGTGTTCGTCATCTCCTGGGTCAACCCCGACGAGCGCCTCGCGGCGAAGACCTTCGACGATTACATGCTGGAAGGCCCGATTGCCGCACTCGAAGCGGTTGAAAAGGCGACCGGCGAGAAGCAGGCCAACGTCGTCGGTTATTGCCTGGGCGGCACGCTGCTCGCCGCCACGCTCGCCTATATGGCGGTCAAGAAGATCGACCGCGTCGCCTCGGCCACCTTCCTCACCACCATGGTGGATTTCGGCGAGCCGGGCGAACTCGGCGTGTTCATCGACGAGGAACAGCTGCAATCCCTCGAAGCCCGCATGAGCGAGAAGGGCTATCTCGAGGGCAGCGCCATGGCCAACACCTTCAACATGCTGCGCGCCAACGACCTGATCTGGTCGTTCGTGGTGAACAACTACCTGATGGGCAAGGACCCCTTCCCCTTCGACCTGCTCTACTGGAATTCCGATTCCACGCGCATGCCGGCGGCAATGCACAGCTTCTACCTGCGCCGGATGTACCAGGAAAATCTGTTGGTGAAGCCGGGCGGTATCACGCTCGCCAAGACGCCCATCGATCTCACGAAGATCAAGACACCGGCCTTCATCCTCTCGACCAAGGAAGACCATATCGCGCCGTGGAAATCGACATACGCTGCAACCCAGCTCTATGGCGGGCCGGTGCAGTTCGTGCTGGCGGCCTCGGGCCATATTGCGGGCGTGGTCAATCCGCCGGCGGCGGGCAAGTACAATCACTGGACCAGCGGCAAGATGCCCAAGAATCCCGAAGCCTGGCTGTCGGCGGCAAAATCCTCGCCGGGGTCGTGGTGGCCGACATGGGCGCAATGGATCGTCCAATATGCCGACGGCAAGATTCCCGCCCGCAAGCCGGGTGACGGCAAGCTGAAAGCGATCGAGGACGCGCCGGGAAGTTACGTCAAGGTTCGCGCCCAATAACGGGGGCGGCGTTTCGGCAAGACGATGACGGTGTGGCAAACCCGCTTTGCTTCGATTTTACGCCTGCGGCCGCTGGGCCTGCGCCTGCGCTTGCTGACGCTCGGCGGCATATTGGTGACGGGAGCGCTTTGCCTGGTGCCGCACCCCGCGGCAGCGCAAGACTGGTCCGTGGTCGCGGCACCCGGTGCCGGCGATCAGGGCAAGGCTGCGGAGACGACCAACGCCGACGGGCAGAAACTCTACATCTGGGCCAAGCACCTGCAGGACCGCAGCCTTGTCTTCGCCGAGGTGCATCTGGAAGA
>CAZQLF010000349.1:0-4021 GCA_964594035.1 uncultured Rhodospirillaceae bacterium
GCGGCGCTATCTTCCTGTCCCGGGAACACGGGAAGGACCCGCCGCCGCTGGCCGACGTCGAGTTTGTGAGTGTACGAGGCCCTGGCGGGCCGCTCGCCTGCCGGCTCTACCGGCCAAGCCTCGCGCGCGGGCTTCCGGCTTTGCTCTATTTCCACGGCGGCGGCTGGGTGGTGGGCAATCTCGATACCCATGACCGGATCATGCGCCTGCTGGCTGAAAAATCCGGCACGGTGGTGGTGGGCGTCGATTATCGCCTGGCGCCGGAGCATAAATTTCCGGCGCCCCATGAGGATGCGCTTGCCAGCCTGCGCCATGCGATCCATCACGGTGCCGATTGGGGGATCGACCCGGACCGGCTTGCGGTCGCGGGTGATTCAGCCGGGGCCAATCTCGCGGTTGCCGCCTGCTTCGGGCTTGATGCAACGGAGCGGCGCGCCGTGCGGCTGCAGCTTCTCTATTACGGTGCCTATGGTCTGACCGATTCACCCTCTCTGCGGGCTTGCGGCGATGCATCCTATGGCCTGACCGGCGCCGATATGGCCCGGTATCGCCAGCACCTGATACGATCGCCGGCGGATCTCTCGGATCCGCGGCTCAACAATCTCGCCGGCGACCTCCGCGGCCTGCCGCCGGCTTTCATCGCTGCCGCCGAACTCGATTGCCTGCTGGATGACAGCCACGCGTTGGCGCAGGCGTTAGAAAAGGCCGGCATATCCCATCAACTGACGACCTATCGTGGCGTGCTGCATGGCTTCCTGCACTACAGCCGGATGCTGGATGCTGCCATGCGAGCACTCGACGAAAGTGCGGCCGCGCTTCGTGAGGCCTTCGCCTAGAGGCAACTGGACGCGCGGTCTATACTCCGGCGATGACGAAGGTCGTGACCCTGGAGGCGCTGGCGGAGCAGATCTCCGATGGCGCGCTTGTCGCCATTCCGCCGGATTACAGTTTCGTTGCCATGGCGGCCACGCGCGCGCTGATCCGCCGCCGCGCGCGCAATCTTCGCCTGCTGGGCGTGGCGACCAGCGGGCTGCAGGCCGATCTTCTGATCGGGGCTGGTTGCGTGGCGGAGATCGAGGCGGCCGGCGTGGCGCTGGGCGAAGCGGGACTCGCGCCGCGCTTCAGTGCTGCGGCCAAGGCAGGCACGCTCGCCATCAGGGAGACGACGTGTCCGGCCATCCATGCCGCACTTCAGGCGGCGGAGAAGGGCGTTCCCTTCATGCCGCTGCGCGGCATCCTGGGCAGCGACATCGCGGCACGGCGCAGCGACTGGCGGCGCACCGGCAATCCTTTTGCCGCCAATGGTGACGATCCGATCCTGCTGCTGCCCGCCATTGCGCCGGATATCGCGCTGTTCCATTCACCCGCCGCCGACCGCGACGGCAATGTGTGGATCGGTCGGCGGCGCGAGCTCGTCACCATGGCACATGCGGCGCACAAGACTTTCGTCACTGTCGAGAAGATCGTCACCGACAGCCTGCTCGCCAGCGAGGCGAGTGCCGCGGGCACGCTGCCGAGCCTCTATGTCAGCGCGATCGCCGAAGCGCCGCTCGGCGCCTGGCCTCTCGGCCTCGGCGACGACTATGAAGCCGATGGCAAGCATCTCTCGGCCTATGCCGACGCGGCCCGCAGCGAGGATGGCTTCCAGGGGTATCTCGCGGAATACGTCCTGCCTCATGCCCTCTAGAGGAAATGCCTACAGCACCACCGAGCTGATGATCGCGCTGCTCGCTCGCGAAGTGGCGGGCTGCGGCCATGTGGTTGTGGGTGCCCTCTCGCCGCTGCCGGCGGCCGCGGCGCTGCTGGCGCAGGCGCGTGACAGCAGAACGCGCGCAACGATCATCGGCAGCAAACGCTTCAACTGCTTTACCGACGGCGCACGCGAGCATTTTGACTGCGCCGCCGAAGGGCGCATCGATGCCTTCTTCCTGAGCGGCGGACAGATCGACGGGTCGGCCAACATCAACCTGGTTGGCATTGGCGATCCGGCGCAGCCCAAGGTGCGCTTTCCCGGTTCGTTCGGCTTTGCCTACCTCTATTTTCTCGTGCCGAAGGTCGTGTTGTTTCGCGAGGAGCACAGCCAGCGCAGCCTCGTTTCCAAGGTGGACTTCATCAGCGCGCCGGGTGTAAGCCCACCGGGAGTCTGGCGTCGCGGCGGGCCAAAGGTCCTGGTGACCAGCCTGGCGCGGTTCAGTTTTGATCGTCGCTTCAGGCTCGAGAGCATTCATCCGGGCCACGATCTCGCGGGAATCGAAGCGGCGACGGGTTTCGATTTTGATCGTGCTGATCCAATGCGCGAAACCCCCGCACCGACGGAAGCTGAACTCGCCCTTATCCGTGGCCGTATCCGCGAGGAAGTGGGCGAGGCCTATCCGCAATTCGCGGAAACCTCCCTCGCTACGTAAACACGGAAAAGGGGTCGGGGAGAGGGCTCGACTGGTCCTAACTCCGTCTCCTCAGTGCCGCCGCCACCGCATCTGCCGCGGCAATCCCGCTGAGATAACCGCCATGGCAGGTCGAGAAGAAATCCGGCGAGCAGGCTTCGCCGGCGAAGAACAGGCGGTTCTCCAGTGGTGCCGCGAGATCGGCGCGGCGATGGCCATGGCCGGGAAGCGCCGCCGAATAGCTGCCACGGGAATCGGGATCGAGAAACCAGGCGGTGGAACAGGGGTCCGTCAGATGTTGGGTGACCTTGCTGCCGAAAGCGTTGACCAGTTCGGCGCGGGCCGCCTCCACCATCGTGCCCTGTTCTTCCAGCTCGCGGGCGAAGCGGCCGCCGAAATAGCAGCTCACGATGTCGCGGCCGAAGGGCCTGATCTGCAGGCTGCTGGTGCGCGACGTATCGTGGCGGCCGCGCACGAAGCTGTCGGCGGGCATCCCGAAGGGATCGCCGGTCAGGCGAAAAATCACCTTGTCGGCCACCCCCAGCGGCAGGTGTTCGATCGCGCTGTGCTTTTCAGCCGGCAGGTCCGGCGTGAAGCGCACGCGGCCCTCCGCCATCACGGTCGTCGGCAGCGCCACGACCGCGGCGCGCGCGTTGATGGCACCCGCCGCTGTGGTGACCTTCACGCCGGGTCCCGACCAGTCGATGGCCTCGGCACGTGTGTTGAGGGCAACCGGCAATCCGGCGCCATAGGCCTGCACCAGCGCGCCATAGCCTTCCTCGACCGGCCAGTTATGGCCCGTGTCGCGATAGCGCGCGGCATCGATGGTGGAAACCTGGTCCGGATCGGCGCCGTAGATCCAGCTGATGACCGCGTCCAGCAACGGGCGGCCGGCCGCCTTCTTGTCCAGAACCGCGCTGGCGGCGATATCCTGGCCCGCCTCGCCCGCTTCGTGGACTGCATCCAGCCCGTCGGAAATCGTCTTTTCGACAGCGCTGCGTTCCGTTTCAGACAACTGGCCGATGCGCCGGCGGCCGCTCCAGCCGGGCTCGGTGCGTTGGACGTGGAAGCCGAGTTCACCGGCGATGTCGAGAAAGGGATTGACGTCGGCACTGTGCAGCCAGGCGCAGCCGAGATCGACCGGCACGCCATAGCGAGCCGTATCGGTCCAGGCGCGTCCGCCGATTCGCTTGCGTGATTCGACGATTTGCACGGCAAAGCCGCGGGCAATCAAAGTCTTCGCGGCGGCAAGCCCGGCAGAGCCTGCGCCGATGACGACAACATCAGGATCAGACATGGGAAACCACTTTGCCTGACGGCGCGAGCCTGGGCTAGTGTCGGTCATGCGCAAAAACCACATCCTGCCGCAAGGCGAAGTCCGCCGCCTCGACATCGAAAGCCGCGCGCTTTCGGGCAATCTGCTGGGCGATCCTGCCAGGCGCGATCTCAACGTCTATCTGCCGCCCGGATTCAAGAACGGCGATCATCCACCGCTGCTGGTCGATCTGGTCGGCTTCACCGGCTCAGGCCAAGCGCATACGAACTGGAAGAATTTCGGCGAGAACGTGCCGGAGCGCCTCGATCGCCTGATCGGCGAGCGCAAGATGCCGCCGGTGGCGGTTGCTTTTCCCGATTGC
>CAZQLF010000350.1:0-3990 GCA_964594035.1 uncultured Rhodospirillaceae bacterium
GCTGGCCGCGCCCAATTCCGCCGAACTGCTCTGGGCGATGGAGGAGGGGCTGCGCTCGCCCGCCTTGGCCGGCGTGGTGATGGAAGCCGATCGCCTCGATCTCGTCGCCAGCCGCCGTCTGCAGCTCGCTGCCGCCACTGGCGGCGTCACCGGTTTTCTTCTGACCCGCGGCCGTCCGGCGAGCGTGAGCGCCGCCGCACTTCGCTGGCGCGTTGGCGCCTTGCCGGGCGAGCGCTGGCAGGTGGTGCTGGAACGCCGGCGCGGCGGCCGGCCCGGCGCCTGGATCCTGGAGAAGGATGATGAAACGGATCGTCTCATTGTGGCTGCCGAACTGGCCGACGGATCGTTTGAACCGGCGCCAGCCGCTGCCGGCTGACAGACCCGTCGTCACGATCGAGGAGATCGGCGGCCGCGCGCTGGTCGCCGCTTCCAATCCGATCGCTGCGGCAGGCGGCGTGTTGCCCGGGCTTTCGCTTGCCGATGCCCGCGCGCTGATGCCGGGGCTATCCGTGTTTCCCGCCGATCATGCGGGCGATGCGGCGTCTCTCGCCCGTCTGGCGGATTGGTGCAGCCGCTACACCCCGCTGGTTGCCATCGATGGTACCGATGGTCTCTGGCTCGACGTGGCCGGCGCGTCTCATCTTTTCGGCGGCGAGGCCGATCTGCTTGCCGATCTCGGCCATCGTCTGGGCAAGCTCGGCTATCGCAGCCGCGCGGCCATTGCCGACACGCCCGGTGCGGCCTGGGCCGCCGCACGTTTTCTCTCTGATGAGGGCCGCATCGTCGCATCCGGCGAAGCGCGCGCGATGCTGGCAGAGCTTCCCGTTACGGCCCTGCGACTGCCTGGGGCAATCGCCGGCGATCTCGAACGCCTTGGTTTGCGCCGCATCGCCGATCTCTATCCGCTGCCGCGCGCAACCCTTGCCCGGCGCTTCGGCCTGTTGCCGGGCGAGCGTCTCGACCAGGCGCTGGGCCGCTGTGAGGAACCGATCTCGCCGCGCCTGCCGGCACCGATGCATCAGGTGCGCCAGGTGCTGGTCGAACCCATCGTCGATGCCGACAACATCGCGGCCGTGCTGCAGCGCCTGATGACGCGTCTCTGCCGCGAGCTGGCGGAAGCAGGCCGCGGCGTGCGCAGGCTGGAACTCGCCTGCTATCGCGTCGATGGCCATGTGGTGAAGCTCAGCGTGGGCACCAGCAAGCCCTCGCGCGACGAACGCGCTTTGCTGCGTCTTTTCGCCGAGCGGCTGGAGCGCATCGATCCCGGCTTCGGCATCGAGGCGCTGACGCTTGCATCCCCTCATGTCGAGCCGCTCGCCGATCTGCAGCTGGCGTTGAGGCGCGGCGAGGAAACAGGGGTCGACAGCCTTGCCCCACTGATCGACCGCCTGGGCAATCGTCTTGGCTTCAATCGCCTGGCACGCGCCGTGCCGCGGGAAAGCTATCTGCCGGAGCGCGCCTTGCAGCGGCTGGGCGCGCTGGCTTCGCCGCCGCGTGCATCCGCGACATCGCGCTGGCCCGAGCGCAAGAGTCCGCTGCGGCTGCTGGCGCGGCCCGAGCCGGTGCAGGCGACCGGCTCACCGCCGGAAGAATTCTTCTGGCGCGGCCGGCACCGGCGCATCCGCCGCGCCGATGGGCCGGCGCGCATCTCCAGCGAATGGTGGCGTGGCGCATGGAGCGAGCCGCGCGACTATTGGCGGCTGGAGGATGAGGAGGGCGGGCGCTTCTGGCTCTATGGCCAAGGGGGAGGGTGGTATCTCCATGGCCTCTTTGCCTGATGTTGCGCCGGCCTATGCCGAGCTTCAGATCACCAGCAATTTCAGTTTCCTGCGCGGCGCCTCGCATCCCGAGGAGATGGCGATCGCCGCGGCAGCACTGGGTCTTTCCGGTTTCGCGCTGACCGACCGCAACAGCCTCGCCGGCGTGGTGCGCGCCCATGACCGGGCCAAGAAGGTGGGCGTATCCTTCATCGTCGGCAGCCGTCTCGATTTCCGCTGCGGACGCAGTTTGCTCGCCTATCCGATCGACCGTGCCGCCTATGGCCGGCTGGCGAAACTCATCACCCTTGGCCGCCGCCGCGCTCTCAAGGGCGAGTGCCATCTCGATCTCGCCGACCTCGATTCCCATGGCGAGGGGCTGATCTTCGTCGTCCTGTCCGAGGAAGGCATAAAGAATGACGAGGAGCTCACTGGATTTCTGCAGCATCTTGCCGGCCGTTTTCCCGGTTTTGTCTATCTCGCAGGCCAGCATCTTTATCGTGGCGACGATGACCGGCGCCTGGCGGGGCTGGCGAAGGTCGCCGAGCGTTGCGGCACCCCGCTGGTTGCCGTCAATGACGTCCATGCCCATGGGGCGGAACGCCGGCCGCTGCAGGATGTTCTGACCTGTATTCGCGAGCATTGCACCATCGACGAGGCCGGCTATCGGTTGTTTGCCAATGCTGAACGTCACTTGAAGCCGGCGGCGGAGATGGCTCGCCTCTTTGCCCGCCATCCCGATGCGCTTGCCCGCACGCTGGAGATTGCCCGGCGCTGCCGGTTTTCCCTCGACGAGCTGCGCTACGAATATCCCGACGAGCTGACCGAGGCAGGCCGCACGCCGCAGCAGGAGCTGGAGCATCTCGTGCGCGAAGGTGCCGCCAAACGTTATCCCGAGGGCACTCCGGAGAAGGTCCAGGCAGCGCTGACCCATGAACTTGCCCTGATTGGCCAACTCTCCTACGCACCCTATTTCCTCACCGTGCACGATCTCGTGCGTTATGCCCGCTCGCAGAAGATTCTCTGCCAGGGCCGCGGTTCGGCGGCCAATTCCGCCGTCTGCTATTGCCTGGAAATCACTGCCATCGATCCGATCAAGATGGATCTGCTGTTCGAGCGCTTCATCAGCGCGGCGCGCAACGAGCCGCCGGATATCGACGTCGATTTCGAGCATGAGCGGCGCGAGGAAGTGATCCAGTATGTCTACAGGAAATATGGCCGCCATCGGGCCGGACTTGCCGCCACGGTCATCTGCTATCGCAGCCGCTCGGCGTTGCGCGAGGTGGGCAAGGCCATGGGGCTTTCCCTCGATACCGTCGCGGCTCTCTCCGGCGCTGTCTGGGGCTGGAGCAGCGAAGGCTTGAAGGAGCAGCAGGTGCGCGAGGTAGGCCTCGATCCCGAAGCGCCGCGCCTGAAACAGACGCTCGAGCTCGCCGGCGAGCTCATCGGCTTTCCCCGCCATCTCTCTCAGCATGTCGGCGGTTTCGTCATGACCCGCGGCCCGCTGGAAGAACTCGTGCCCATCGAGAACGCCGCCATGGAAGACCGCACCGTGGTGGAGTGGGACAAGGACGATCTGAACGCGCTGGGGATCCTGAAGGTCGATGTGCTGGCGCTTGGCATGCTGACCTGCCTTGCCAAGGGGTTTGCTTTGCTGAGGGAGCATTACGGGCGCAGCTTCGATCTGGCGGGTGTGCCCGCCGACGATCCCGAGGTCTATGCCATGATGTCGCGCGCCGACACGGTGGGCGTCTTCCAGATCGAAAGCCGGGCGCAGATGAGCATGCTGCCGCGGCTCAAGCCCGTCAGGTTCTACGATCTCGTCATCGAGGTCGCGATCGTGCGTCCCGGTCCGATCCAGGGCGACATGGTGCATCCCTATCTGCGGCGGCGCAGCGGCATCGAGAACATCGACTACCCGTCACCCGCCCCGGAGCACGGACCGGCCGATGAGCTGAGACAAGTGCTGGGCAAGACCATGGGCGTGCCGCTGTTCCAGGAACAGGCGATGAAGCTTGCCATTGTCGCCGCACGCTTCACGCCAGACGAAGCCAATGGTTTGCGTCGCGCCATGGCGACGTTCCGCAATGTCGGCACCATCGATACGTTTCGCGAAAAGATGGTGGGCGGCATGGTTGCGAGCGGTTATGCCCAGGATTTTGCCGAGCGGTGCTTTCCTCAGATCGAGGGTTTCGGCTCATACGGCTTTCCCGAAAGCCACGCCGCGAGCTTT
>CAZQLF010000351.1:0-3977 GCA_964594035.1 uncultured Rhodospirillaceae bacterium
GGCAGCCGCCGCTAACGCGACCAGGTTTTCGCTTCCAGGACGCCCGGGCAGCAATGCCCGGGCGTTTTGCTTTGCGGGAACATTCCGGGCTAGCATCCCCGCCCATGAGCGCCCTCGTCCGCCCCGATACCGGCCTCGATTCCGGCTCCGACTCAGGCCCCAGTTCCGGCATCGACATCCGCTTCGTCGACGTCTCCAAGCATTATGGCGAGGTCAAGGCTGTCGACCGGGTGAGCTTCGCGATTGCCCGGGGCTCGTTCCATTCCTTCCTCGGGCCTTCGGGCTGCGGCAAGACGACCTTGCTGCGCATGATCGCCGGCTTCGAGCAACCGACCGCCGGCGACGTGCTGATCGCCGAGGCCAGCGTGGTGGGCGTACCCGCCTATCGGCGGCCGGTGAACATGGTGTTCCAGCATTACGCGCTGTTCCCCCATCTCGATGTGGCGGCCAATGTCGCCTATGGCTTGCGCCAGCGCCGGCCGCGGCCCGAGCGCAGCGACATCGAGAAACAAGTGGCTGCCGCCCTCGAACTGGTGCGCCTGCCGGGCTTCGCCAAGCGCCGGGCCTGGGAGCTCTCCGGCGGCCAGCAGCAGCGCGTGGCGCTGGCGCGTGCGCTCATCAACCGGCCGACCGTGCTGCTGCTGGACGAGCCGCTGGCCGCCCTCGACCGCAAGCTGCGCCGCGAGATGCAGATCGAGCTTCAAAATCTGCAGCGGGAAGTCGGTATCACCTTCGTGCTGGTGACCCACGACCAGGAAGAAGCGCTCAGCATGAGCGACACCATCGGCATCATGCGCGATGGCCGGGTCGAGCAGTTCGCCAGCCCCCGCGAGCTCTATGCCGCCCCCGCCAACCGCTACGTCGCCGATTTCGTCGGTGAGTCGAATTTTTTCAGCGGCGAGATCGTGGCGGCCGACGCCAAAGGCGCCACCATCCGCACCCAAGCCGGCATCGTGCTGGCGGCACCCCTCAGTGCGAAAGGCGCCAGCCTCGCGGGCCAACAGCGGGGCGTGATCGCTGTCCGGCCTGAAGCCATTTCCCTGGGCGATGACGCCGGTCTCGACTACCGCTTCGCCGGCAGGGTGCAGAACCGCATCTATCTCGGCGACCAGACCGAGTTCAGCATCGCGACGTCGGAGCTGGGCGACATCCTGGTGCGCGCGCCCAACTCCTCGCGGATGGTCGCCGGCGGCCTGGCACCGGGCGATGAGACCATGCTGGGCTGGCAGCGCGACAGCGCGCTCGCCCTGATCGACGCCTGAGATGCATGAAGGAAACGATCAAGCGGAATTGAATGCCGGATAAGCATCCGGCGTGCCACAACCTGCGGCGATCCGGCCGCCATCCATCAGGGGAAGACGACATGTACACGCTTTACTGGAATCACGGCAGCGCCTCCATCACCGCCCATATGGCGCTGGAGGAATCGGGCGCACCCTACACGCTGAAATTCGTCGATATGGACAAGGGCGACCATAAAACGCCCGAGTACCTGAAGATGAATCCGAACGGCAAGGTGCCGACCCTGCTGATCGATAACAAACGCATCATGTTCGAAACCGCGGCAATCGCCATGTACATCGCCGATCGCCATCCGCATTCGGGCCTGGCGCCTTCCGTCGATGATCCGGCGCGCGTTGCCTATACCCAGTGGCTGCTGCACATCGCCAACAGCGTCCAGCCCTACTACTTCATGTTCTATTACCCGGAACGCCACATCGCAGATCCATCCGCCCATGAGGCCGTCAAGAAGCGGGCCACGAAGATGATCGGCGAAGCCTGGGCGCGCATCGATGCAGCACTGGCCAAGAACGGCCCCTTTCTTGCCGGCGACCGCTTCAGCGCCGCCGACCTGCCGGTGATCATGCTGACGGGCTGGAAACAGGCCTGCGGCGACGTGCTCTTCGTCAACAAGCACGTTCAGCGCCTTGTCGAGCTGGTCTCGGCGCGGCCGGCGATTCAGCGGGTGCTGAAACAGAACCAGGCGGCCGCCTGAGCATCGCGGCCCCCAGCACGATTGAGGCGGTGTTTCTCGAAGCCCGGGCGGTCACCGATTTCTGGTTCGACCCGCGGGCCGAGAAACTGTGGTTCGAAAAGAACGCCGCCTTCGATGACGAGATCGGCCTGCTCTTCGCGCCGCTGATCGAGCGCGCGGCGGCGGGCGAGCTATCGGCGTGGGAAGCCCATGCGGCGGATGCGCTGGCGCTGGTCATCGTGCTCGACCAGTTCCCGCGGAACATCTATCGCGGCTCGCACCTGGCCTATGTCAACGACCCGATCGCCCGCGCGATTACGGGACGCGCCATCGATCGCGGCTTTCATCTGGCGCTGCCACGCGAACGGCGGTTCTTCTTTTATCTACCCTTCGAGCACAGCGAGGACGCAGCCGACCAGGCCCGCTCGCTCAGCCTCTTTCGCGGCTGGGTCGAGGCTGCGCCGCCAGAGAAGCGCGGCGAAGCCGATCACCACTTCACGTACATCCAGCGCCATGAGGAGATCGTCCGGCGCTTCGGGCGTTTTCCGCATCGTAACGCCGCGCTCGGCCGCGCCACCACGCCGGAAGAAGCGGAGTTCCTGAAAGAACCGCGCTCGTCGTTTTAATCCTTGAGCGAACGGCAGCGAGATGGATGTCCGGCTCAAGGTAATGCGATTGGCGTGCTCTTATTCTCGGTGCCAGCCCGCATTTCTCGCAGGCTAATCAACTCGCGATCGGGTGAAGACTTGGTTGCGACTGGGGAGTTGCTACACCGGCCCGCTTTCGCGCTTCCAGCAGGCCGAGGACGCCCAGAAACATGGCAGCGAGGGTTGCCAGGCCATAATCGAGGGCGAATTCCATGTCGACGGCATCCATGGCGCCGGCCAGCACATAGGCGCCGGTTGCAATGGCCAGCGGCCAGCCGGGCCAAAGACCCCGTCTTCGCGGCCATTGGGCGGCATAGAGCCCGGCCAGAATGAGGGTACCGAACACATAATAATGCGGCCGCGATACCGGCAGGATCGGAACCACGAGCTGGACCAGGGCTGCGAAGAACAGATACTCACCCAGGGCATCGGCGCGCCGGCGCATGGCCCAGAGGGCTGCCCCTGTCAGCGCGGCCGAGAGCGCGATATGGGCCAGGAAATAAGGCAGCGATGGCTGCGGCGCGCGGTTGTCGCGGATCGGATGGAAAACGTCATAGAGCATGTATTCGAAGGACTGGATGCGCGAATTCGTGCCATGCAGCTCCTCGGAGACCGATGGGTCGCCGTTGCCGGTGGCTTCCCCGATCATCCGGTCGCCGACGAATTCGCGGTAGGCGGTGAAGCTGGCCGAGGGACCCATGATGATCACCGGCACCAGCACGCTGGCGACGATCGTGATCGCGGCACCCAGCAGGAAACGCCGGTCGCGCCGGTAAAGCGGATAGATCAGCAGATAGGCTGGGAAGAGCTTGATGCCAGCGGCAAGGCCGAGCCAGAGGCCAGCGCTGAGCGAGCGGCCGCGCCGCCTCCAGGCGCCGCCACCGGCCAGCCACAGCAAGACAAACGGCGATTTTCGAAATGGAGTTCTCCGCCTTTGTGCAAGATGGCAAGCCAAAATTTAATGCGCTGCGGTTGGTTCCCGCGCGGATTGACGATCGTGGCGCGCCGCAACTGCTCGAGGGCAAGGCAGGGAATTCGATATTGAATGAAATGGGACGCCTTTCACACGCGCTCGGTGCCCGCGTGAAACACCAGCGTCCCGGGCTCGAGATCACGCGGCACGACGATCGCCGCGCCCAGCTCCGGCCTCTCGGGATACCCGGACGCCGCCAGCACCGTGGCCACCGCGGCGCGCGAGGCCGGCAGGGTCGTCTCGCGCGGCCGCCAGCTTCCGCCGGCGATGTCCGCCAGGTGACGCGTGACGCCGGAGAGCAGCGGGAGCCACGCCTGGGCCTCGGGGTCGCCGAAGCGGCTATTATACTCGAGCACGGCCAGCGTGCCGGCGGCCGCCCGGC
>CAZQLF010000352.1:0-3971 GCA_964594035.1 uncultured Rhodospirillaceae bacterium
CCATCATGGTGCGCCCGTTGGTATCGAAGCTCATGGTGGTGACGAAGGGCAGGCCGGTGGTGGCAGCACCCGCAACCGCGGCAGCCACTTCCTCGCGTGCCGACATGGTCTCGATCCACAGCAGATCGACCCCGCCCTCGGCCAGGGCCTGGGCCTGTTTGGCGAATTCCGCCGTGGCGGTATCCGGGGTCAGCGCACCCAGCGGTTCGAACAACTCGCCCGAGGGTCCGATGGAACCAGCCACTACGATGGGCCGTCCGGCACGATCGGCAACGCGCCGCGCGATGCGCGCCGCCTCGCGGTTGATCTCATGCACACGGCCATCCGCCTTGTGGAGCTTCAGGCGATAGGAGGTGCCCCCGAAAGTGTTGGTCAGGATGATGTCGGAGCCGGCATCGACCCAGCCCTGGTGCAGCGCCTCGATGCGCTCCGGGTGGTCGAAGTTCCACAGCTCCGGCGCCTCACCGGACGCGAGCCCGGCGGCGAACAGGTTGGTCCCCATCGCGCCATCGGCGATCAGATAGGGCCGCTGGGCAAGCAATTGTCGCAGGCGATCCGACATGGTCGAAAACTAGTATGTTGTCACCCGGGCTTCAAGACCGGGGTGCCCGGCCGAGCTATACTGCGGGCGCCATTGAAATCGATGAGGGATTCACCATGAAGGGCTTTTCGATGCTGGCTGCCGGCATTTTGCTGGCGGCTATCGCTCCCGTGCACGCACAATCGCAGCTCATCACCACGCACCGCATTCCAGCCGCACTCGCGCTCGAGGCGGTCGGCGAAGCGGTCGCGACCTGCGCCAAAAAGGGTTACGCCACGACCGCTGTCATGGTCGATGCCGATGGCGTGCGGCAAGCGCTGCTGCGCGGCGACGGAACCGGCGTGCACTCACTCGATAGCGCCTATAGCAAAGCCTATACCAGCGCCACGATGCATGCGAATTCCGAGGCCGTGGTCGAGCGGGCGAAGACCGACCCAATCGCCGTCAACATCGTCAGCAAGATGCCGAACATGATGCTCGATGGCGGCGGCCTGGTCATCAAACTGAACGGCGAAGTGATCGGCGCCATCGCCATCTCGGGCACGCCCGACGGCAAGATCGACGAGTCCTGCGCCCAGGCAGGCCTCGACAAGATCATGGGCCGGTTGAACTAGCCGACTTCGGTTGGGCGCCGCCGAGGATGCGATCCCCGGCGGTGCAACTGTGTCAGCCCCAGAAGATGAAGTAGCCGGCAAGGCAGGAGGCAACACCACCTGCCAGCGCCAGATAGGGCAGCATCCCGGCGCGCTTGGGACCCAGCTCTGCCTGCCCGGGCAGCAGCAGGTCCTGATTCATGTTCTTCGGGAACACGCCCTTGTCGGTGACGTAGTGGCGGTAAGCGAAGATGGGAAGGATCAACGCGGCGGAGACGAAGCCGGAGACGAACGTTCCCTTGCCCCAGACATTGGCACCGGCGCCGAGCAGGAAGGCGTTCACATAGGCGAGGAAAGTGCCCAGTGCCATGAGCCAAGTGGGACAGCGCCAGGGCCGCTTGACGTTGGCATTGTCGAGCCGGTGTATCCAGCCGGCATTGAGGTTAAGGAAGTTGAAAATCAGATAGTTGCAGTTCGAAACCGCGAGGACGAACAGGTAGTTCGACATCGACAGCAGGATCAGGTTGAAGGCGAAGTCCGTCCACATGGCCCGGGTCGGCGCGCCATGGGCGTTCACGTAGCTGAGATACTTCGGAAGCCAGCCGTCACGGCCGCCCTGGTTCAGGGTGCGTGAGGAACCCGCCATCGCGGTGATGATCGACATGATCAGGCTGAAGAACAGCAGGATCACCAGGATCTTGGTGATGGTCGTCCCGGCGTTCAGCATGCTGGCGAGTGCGAGACCCATGCCGGAGCCGTCATAGATGCCGGGATCCAGCATCTTCTGGGTCCCGAGCACGCCCTGGAACACCACGGGGATGACGACATAGGCGACGATGCAGATCAGGCCTGAGGCGATGATTGCGCGCGGCATGTCGCGGCCGGGATTCTTGAACTCGCTCATGTAGCAGACCGAGGTCTCGAAGGCGTAGGCCGACCAGGCGGCGATGAACAGGCCGCCGAGGAACAACAGCCACCCACCCTTGTCCCAGGCACCAGGTATGACACTGCCGTTGTTGGTAGCGAGCGGCGTGAAGGGCTCGAAATTCTGCGCATGGACGCTGCCCTGCAGCAGCGGGATGACGCAGACAACGAACAGCGGGAGCAACGAGGCAACGGTCAGCATCGTCGAGATCTGCGCGGTGCGCAGGATACCGCGATGCTGGATGGCGAAGACCACCAGCATGATCGCCACACCGATCAGGAAGATGGCGTTGACCCTGAGCGTCAGCCCATCGGAGATGAAGCCGAGATCGGCAATTGTCAGCTGCCAGGACATGATGGCCGAGCCGGATTCGAAGAAGATCGAGAGCAGGTATCCCGCGCCCAGCCCGGCACCGATGGCCAGCACCGGCGTCCAGGCGAGCCAGTTGGCCCACAGCGAGAGCGGCGCCAGGATCCGGCTGTAGCGGATCCAGGCCGTGGCGCCATGAACGGCGGTGCCGCCGGTCTTCGACGGATGCAGCCCGGCGATCTCGGCATAGATGAAGGACTGCACGAAGCCGAAGAGGACGGAGATCGTCCACACCAGCCAGGCGGGCGAGCCCACCGTGGCGGAAATGCCGCCCATGGAAAACAGAACGAGCGCCGGGACACCGGCGGCGATGAACACCACCTGTTTCCAATCGACGTCCCGCATCATGTGCTGGCCTGAACCGGCTGTGGTGGTCGACATTGTTCTTCCCCCTTTTGGAAGCGGTCTGGTCAATCGTTTGCGCGGCAAGCTCTCGCAAATACGAATTGGCGTCTCGCGTCTTTCGTCCGCTGCGCGATTCGCTCCAGATGACATTGTAATGTCGTTTTGCGTGCGCTGGCCTACCTCGGAAGAGGCAACAGGGCGGTTACCGGTGGGCAATACCGGCCAAGACGAGACAGGCTGTCGTAACCAATTGTCGTTTTGGTCAGCTGCGGGCGAGAATGCCTTCGGCCCGCAGGTATTCCATGATGGCGCGCGCCGCTTCATCGGGCGGCGGGTCGACCATCAGCTTGCCGCGGCCGGCCTGCATTTCGGTGGCGGCGCGCAGTCGCTTGGCGGCACTGCCGCCAGTCATGATCTTGAGGCGCCGCGGACGGGGGCGCGCCGGAATTTCACGTGCGCCGGCTGGCAGGCTAGGCCCCGCCGGCATCTCGACAACGTCGATCACGCCGCGGCGCGCTTTGGCATACGCAAAAGGCCGCGGCGCGGGCGCCGAGCGATCGACGGTCACCAGACAGGGAAGATTGACGGGAAGCATCCGCCGGCGGCCGCGCGGCAAGGCCTGCAGCATATCGAGCAGGCCGTTGTTGACGGTAAGCGCAGCCGCCGCGGGCAGAAGCGGAACGTTGAGTGCCTGGGCGAAGGCATAGGGGAGCATGCCGCTGCCGACGCCTTGCTCGGCGGAGGATCCGGTCAGAATGAGAGCTGGCCTGGTGGTTTCAAGCTGTGTCAACAAGGCGGGCAGCACATCGCTTCCATCCTCCTGGCGCAGCACGGTCAGCCGCTCCAGCCCCATGCCCAGATAGTCACGCAGCGCCGGATCGTCGGGATCGCCGGCATGAAGCGCATGGAGGGGTCCGCCGAGGCCTAGTGCCATTTCGAGCGCCCTGGCGTCGATGTCGGCGCGGCGGCTGCGCCCTGAGGCCGGGTGGCGTCCGGTCGAAAGAAGAACTGCAATATCAAGGCTCACGAGGGCGTTCCTCGGCAGACTTGGCCTTGGCCAGATGTGTCAGCGCCGGCATGACCTTTTGCGCATCGGCGATGATGGCGAGGTCGGCGCGCTTGACGATCTCGGCATGAAGGTCGGTGTTGATAGCCAGCACGCGCTCGCAGCGCACGATGCCCTGCAGGTGCTGCGGCG
>CAZQLF010000353.1:0-3970 GCA_964594035.1 uncultured Rhodospirillaceae bacterium
GCGGCGCGCGGGGCGGACGCCGCCGAGCGGTTGACGGTGATCAAGGGAAGCCCGCTTCCGGCCGGCTGGACCGGCAAGCTCTGGGCACTGCATCAGGGCATCGAGCATGCGCTCGCCAGTGCGAAGCCGCCGGCCTATCTGCTGCTAAGCGATGCCGATATCGGCTATGCCGCGGATTCCCTGGCGCGCCAGGTGGCGGTGGCGGAGAAAGGCGGCTATGCGCTGGTGTCGCGCATGGCAAAACTGCGCTGCGAAAATCTGCCGGAACGCGTGCTGATCCCGGCGTTCATTTTCTTTTTCCAGATGCTGTTCCCCTTCGCCTGGGTGAACAGCACCGACCGGCGCGTGGCCGCGGGTGCCGGCGGCTGCATGCTGACGCATCGCCGCGATCTGGAAGCAGCCGGCGGTGTCGCTTCGGTGCGCAGTGCCCTCATTGACGATTGCGCGCTGGCAGCGAAATTGAAGGCGCTGGGCCCGATCCGCCTGGAGCTGAGTCCGCGGGTGGTCAGCCTGCGTCCGTATCAATCACTGGGCGAGATCCGCCGCATGGTGGCGCGTTCGGCCTATGCCCAGCTTCGCTTCTCGCCCCTGCTGCTCGCCGGAACGATTGTGGGCATGGCGCTGATCTATGTGGCCCCGCCCGCGCTCACCATCTTTGCTCATGGTTTCCCCCGCTGGTTCGGTTTGCTGGCGTGGGCCGCCATGGCCTGGTCATTCCAGCCGACCTTGCGGTTCTATCGGCTCTCACCCCTCTGGGGATGGGTATTGCCGGCGATCGCTTCGCTGTATTTGCTCTTCACTCTCGATTCCGCCTGGCAGCACAGCAAGGGCCGCGGCGGCATGTGGAAAGGCCGCGCCCAGGCCCCTGGCGCAGGTCCGGCATGAGCAGCGCAGGCGAGGTTGCATCCGGCAAGGGCCATCGCGACGAGAATTTTCCCGTTGCTTCGCAGCTGATCAGCCCGCGCCATCGCGCCATCGTGCTGGCTTTCTATCGCTTCGCGCGCGCCGCCGACGATGTGGCCGACCATGCGAGTCTGGAACCCGAGGAAAAGCTTGCCCTTCTCGACCGGCTGGAGGAGACGCTGCTGGGCCGTAGCGACGGCGAACCGGACGCACTCCCGCTGCGCGCGGCACTGGCCGAGCGCAAGCTGTCGCCGCGCCATCCGCTCGATCTGCTGAAGGCTTTTCGCCTGGACGTCACCAAGCTGCGCTACCGCGACTGGGACGATCTGATGGCCTATTGCCGCTATTCCGCCAGCCCCGTCGGCCGCTTCGTGCTGGATGTGCATGGCGAGTCCGAAGCAACATGGCCCGCCAATGACGCACTGTGCTCGGCGCTGCAGGTGATCAACCACCTGCAGGATTGCGCCAAGGACTATCGCGACCTCGATCGCGTCTATATCCCGCTCGATATCTTCGCGGCCGTCAAGCTCACGCCCGAAGCGCTGGCGGAGCCGAAGGCGCGGCCGGGGCTGCTGGCCGGCATCCGGCAACTGAATATTCGCACCATGGATCTTCTGCGCCTCTCGGCGCCGTTCTCGCGCCAGATCGCCAATCTTCGCCTGGCGCTCGAGGTGGCGGTGATCCAGCGCCTGGCGGTGACATTGACGGGCCTGCTGGCGCGCCGCGATCCGTTGAGCGAGAACGTGCATCTCGGCAAGGCAGGCTTTGCTGGCGTGGGCGCACTCGGTCTCACGCACGGTCTCGCGCTCCGGCTGCTGCGCCTGGCTGGCGCAGGGCCGGTGCTGGGCAACGCGCCATGACGCAGAACATTGCCGCTCCCATGACGGCCGACGCTCCTGCGTCGCCGCCGCGGCCGACCAGCAGCTCCTTCTATCGGGCGATGAAGCTGCTGCCGCCGGACCAGCGCGATGCGATGTACGAGATCTACGCCTTTTGCCGCGCGGTGGATGACATTGCCGATGATGGCGGGCCGAGGGCGCTACGCCGCGACCAGCTCGACGGCTGGCGCCGCGATATCGATGCGATCTATGAGGGTAGCGCGCCCGGCCATCTTGCGGGGCTTGCCGCGGCGGCGCGGCAATTCAATCTGCGCCGCGAGGATTTTCACGCCGTCATCGACGGCATGGCCATGGATCTGGAGCAGGATATCCGCGCCCCCGATCTTGCCACCCTCGATCTTTATTGCGACCGGGTGGCGAGCGCCGTGGGCCGGCTCTCGGTGCGCGTCTTCGGCATGGAGTGGGACGCGGGCGAGCGCCTCGCCCATCACCTCGGCCGCGCGCTCCAGCTCACCAACATCCTGCGCGATCTCGACGAGGATGCAGATATTGGCCGCCTCTATCTGCCCAGGGAAATGCTGCAGGGTGCGGGCATCGAAGCGGGCGAGCCACGGACCGCGCTCGCCCATCCCAATCTCGCCGCGGCCTGTACGCCGATCGCGGAAAAGGCCCGCGGGCATTTTGGCGAAGCGCATCGCATCATGGCGGCAGCACCCCGCAAACTGACCAAGGCGCCACGCGTGATGGGCGCCGTCTATCGCCGCATCCTAGCGGCGCTCACGGCACGGGGCTGGGCAGCACCCCGCCGACCGGTCAAGGTCAACAAGCTCGCTCTGCTCTGGATCCTGTTCAGCGACGGTTTGGTGTGACGGGGCTGATCTGATGGGCGGGTCGATCCACGTCATCGGTGCCGGCCTTGCCGGACTCTCCGCCGCGCTCAGGCTGCGGGAACGAAACGCCGCGATCGTCATCCATGAGGCGACGGATCATGCCGGCGGACGCTGCCGTTCCTATTACGAACCGGCACTCGAAACCAGGATCGACAACGGCAATCACCTGTTGCTCTCCGGTAATCATGCCGCCCTCGACTATCTTCGGCGTATCGGTGCTGAAAACAGGCTGACAGGGCCCAGGCGCGCCGAATTCGATTTTGCCGATCTGAAGAGTGGCGCGCGCTGGCGGCTGCGTCCCAATGACGGGCGCTTGCCGTGGTGGGTACTTCTGCCCGGCCGGCGCGTTCCCGGCAGCCGCGCGAGCGAATATCTCGCCATATCGCGTCTGTTGCGCGCGGGGCCGAACGCCACCATCGGTGAGACCATCGATTGCCGTGGCCTTCTGTTCGGGCGGCTTTGGCAACCGATCCTGCTCGCCGCGCTGAATACCGAGCCCGAACCTGCCTCAGCCGCCATGGCGGCGGCGATCCTGCGGGAATCCCTGATGCTGGGTGGCCAGGCCTGCCGTCCGCTCGTTGCTGAACAGGGACTCTCCGCTGCCTTCATCGATCCGGCGGTCGCGTATCTGGGGCGTGAGGGCGTGGAAATCCGATTCAACAGGCGGCTGCGCGGCATCGAGCTTGGCGCGGATCGCGCCGCGGTGCTCGATTTCGGCGGCGACAAGATCGTTCTGGGTGTTGATGACGCCGTGGTTCTTGCCGTCCCGGCACCGGTTGCGTCTGGTCTCCTGCCCGCCATCAGCGCTCCCGGCGAATTCCGCGCCATCGTCAACGCGCATTATCGGATCGCGCCGCCGGCGGGCCAGCCGCCCATCCTGGCGGTGGTCAACGGCACGGTGGAATGGCTGTTCGCTTTCGATGGCCGATTGTCGGTCACAATCAGCGGCGCGGACCGGTTGATCGATACCGATCGCGAGGTGCTGGCCCGCGATCTCTGGGCCGAGGTTGCTAGCCTTACCGGCCTGCCCGCCGCCCTGCCAGCCTGGCAGATCGTCAAGGAGAAGCGCGCGACCCATGCCGCTTTGCCGGCCGAGGAAGCGAAACGGCCGGTGGCACGAACGAACTGGCGCAATCTCGTGCTGGCCGGCGATTGGACGCGCACGGGCCTGCCCGCGACCATCGAGGGCTCGATCCGCTCCGGCAACAGCGCCGCGGAACAGTTGCGCCAAGCCGGTTTCTGAGGCTAATGCCGTCTACGATGAACAAGCCTGAATCAGTGACCATGCCGGGGGAGGGACCCGCTTCGGCCTTGCGCGCGCGCCTGGAAGGCTCGATC
>CAZQLF010000354.1:0-3967 GCA_964594035.1 uncultured Rhodospirillaceae bacterium
CGCTCGGCTTCCCTGGGCCGCGCCGGCATGGACGTGAGCACCAGCCAATGGATCGTTCGCTAGCTCTGTTGGCGAGCCACTAGTGGCCCCGGCAGAATGGGCGAGGTGGCCCGCGGGCGCCGGTCGCGATGGGTGTATCGTGCTGCCGTCCAGGAAGGAGCCGCAACAATGAATATTCAAGCCGGCCATCTGGCCAGCGTGCTCGCTGGCAATTCCGGCATCGACGCCGGCTATCGTCACGCGCCGAAAGTGGCGCCGATCGGCGATCCGCTGGAGCTGCCCGGCACCCTGCTGAAATGGTACGGGCTGCATTACGCAGACAAGCCGATCCCCGACGAGATCACACAGCTCGCACACGCCTATCTGAAGAAGACACCGCTCGAAGCGCGCGGCTTTGGCTTTGTCATTCTCCATCACTGCAACAACGGCTTCTACTTCCTGATCGTCTCGACCTGGCGCGGCAACAACGAGCTGTGGGAGACAGTCTTCTACAAGGACGGCGACAGAATGGCGGACTTTGCGCTCTTTCCGCGCGATGGCCAGCACAAGGGCACCTACTGTGTGTGGGAAATGCAGCCCATGTGGCACGAACGCGCCGCCTGGGAGCGATTCCTCAATTCGGCGCGGGACGAAAAGGCGGCGAAGGTGTGGTTGGCTGATTGTTGATCAGTACAGGGTATTACTTACACTATACTTCAAGGCGGCCGCTCAGAACTCCACCTTATCCAGCAGGGCATCGACCATGCTTGGCGTCACGCCCACTGGATCGAAACTCATCCCGGTGTTGGTGACATCGCCGCGGGAGAGCACGGCGCCGGAAGCGCGGTCATAGACGTTGAGCGTGATCCGGTAGATACGTCCGATGCGCGGCGCACCCTTCACGTCGCCGCTGTTGAAGGGAAAGTTGAAGGTCGAGTTGCTGGAATCGAATGCGGCCTGGCTGTTGGGACTGCCGGTCTCGCGCACTGTGCCGATCTTGAAACCGACCGTGCCGTTCACGTCGTACTTGAGTCCGCGCTGGCCGAGCGATTGCCGCAGCGCTCCCTCCGCCGTGCTGGTGAGCTCGGTGTTTTCGTTCATGTCGGTGACGAAGGTCGTGCCGGGAGAGATGGGCTTGTAGTTCGTGACGGACACATTGTAGGCATCCTGCGCCCTCGCCGGCGTCGTGGCGAACGCCACGAGGGTGGTGAGCGCGATCAAGGCAACGATACGCAGACGCATGCGAATTCCCCGGTGCGGTTTGATTCGTAGATTAGTCGCGAGACGGTACGTTCGGAAGGCTCAAGGTGTCCGCCTCGTTTCAACAGGTTCGGTATGAAAGTCGTTTGTTAAACCACCTCACCCCGACCCTCTCCCCCCTGAAGGGCGGAGAGGGAGTCCATTTCGCGCCTGTTGCGATTAGGTGCGATCTACGTGCCCTCGCCGACGGTGGTGCCGGCGTCCTCCATGCCCGGGCCGGTTTCCTCGGTATCCTCGAAACGCCGTTCGGCGGCGGAGATGCGGCGAAGCGGCTTGCTGGCCTTCGCCCCCATGTCCTTCAGCTCCTCCACCTGGCCGATGAGGCTGTCACGGCCGCTGGCGAGCCGCGCCAGCGCCTCTTCATAGGCGTGGCGGGCGCGCACCAGGTGATCGCCCAGCAATTCCACGTCGCCCAGATAGCTGGCGAAGGTGTCGTAGAGCCTGCCGGCGCGCTCGGCGATCATCTCGGCGCGGCGGTTGCGCCGCTCCGCCTGCCAGACATTGGCGACCGAGCGCAGCGCCATCATCAGCGTGCCCGGCGTGGCGACCGAGACGTTGTTCTCCACCGCCAGGCCCATGAGATCGGGATCGTGGCGCAAGGCTGCGGCCAGTGCCCCCTCCACCGGCACGAACATCACCGTGTAGTCGCGCCGGCTTTCGGCCACGGGCGGTGGCCCGCGATCGGCCAGCGAACGGATATGCTCTGCCATCGCAGCACAATGATCGCCCAGGGCCTGGGCACTGGCGGCGCCCCCGGCACCGCCGTTCACATAAGTTTCGTAGGCGCCAAGCGGCACCTTGGAATCGATCAGCACGCGCTGGTCGCCCGGCAGGCTGATGGCGACATCCGGGCGCAGCCGCTCGCCGCCATCAGCCGAATAACTCTCGCGGAAGACATAGTCCTCGCCCTCGCGCAGGCCTGAGCGCTCGAGGATCGACGACAGCAGCATCTCGCCCCAGGCGCCCAACCCCTCGCCGCGGCCACGCAAGGCCGCAGAGAGCGCCTGGGCCTCGCTTGCCATTTGCAGGCTGTTGTCGCTGAGGGCACGGATCTGTTCGGCAAGGTCGGCGCGCTGGCGCATGTTCTCGTCATGGGCGTTGGCCAGCCCCTGCTGGAAATCGCTCAACCGTTCGCGCAGCGGGGTCAGTACCACGTCGATCTCGGCCTTGTTCTGGCGGCTCGCCTCCTCGCCGTGGCGGCGGATCACCTCTTCGGCGAGATTGCGGAATTCCTGGGTCATCTGCTCGCGGGCATTGGCGATCAGCGCCAGTTTCTCTGCCCCATGCCGGCGCTCCTGCTCCAGGCTCTCCTGAAGAACCGCGAGGCCGGACTGATGCCGGCCAGCTTCCGCGCGCGCGGCCTCGGCCTCGGCGCGCGCCTGGCGCAGTTCTTCGGTGAACCCTTCCAGGTGCTGGCTCTTCTCCTGCACCTGGGCCGCTGCCGCTGCGAGATTGGCTTCCAGCGCCGTACGCGCCGCGTCCAGCATCTCTAGCCGTGACTGGCTCTGGCTGTGCAGCTGGCGCAGCTCGTCCTCCAGCGTCGCGACGCGCTGGGATTTCTCCTGCATCTGGCTGGCTGCGGCGCCGAGGTTTGCCTCCAGCGTTGCCTTGGCCTGGGTCAAGGATTCGAAACGGGTCTCAATATCGTTGCGTGCCTGCCGCAACTCTTCCTCGAGGGCGGCGGCACGGTCGCTCTTCTCCTGCGCCTGGGCTGATGCCGCTGTCATGTTTGCTTCCAGCGTCGCCTTGGCCAGCGCCAGGGATTCGAAGCGCGTGTCGATATCGCCGCGTGCCTGGCGCACCTCTGCTTCCAGGGATTCGATGCGTTGGGTTTTTTCCTGAATCTGGCTTGCCGCGCGCGCCAAGGTCGCCTCCGCTCCGGCCTTGGCCTGCACGGCAGAATCGATCCGGGCCAGGGCCTGATCGCGCGCTGCCTCGGCGGCAGAAAGCCGCTGGCGCAACTCGCCTGTCGCCTGTTCCTGTTGCGTGGCCGCTCCGCTGCGGCCGGCAATCGTGCGCTCCATCTCGTTCATGTGTTCGCGCAACACTTCGGCCTGCGCTGCCAGATCGTCGCGGCTGCGCTCGGCGGCGGTTTGGTGGCCTTTGGCTTCCGTGGCAGCGGACTCCAGCCGCGTGATGCTCTCGCGCGCCACCGCCAGTTCTTTATCGACCGCGGTCTTGGCCTGGCGCGACTGGTCGATGTGGCCGGCCGCGGCGGTCAGCGCCTTTTCCAGCTCGGGGATACGCGCCGACTTCTGCTCTTCCAGCGCCAGGCGACGTTCGACGTCGAGTTTGGCAAGGCGCAGCGTGGTCATGTCGGTTTGGACCTGCCGGCTGTGCTCGGCGGACTCCTTCGCGGCATCTTCGGCCGTGCGTGACTGGCGCAACAGCCGGGCGGCCAGCAACCCGCCAAGCAGGGCCAGAACGGCCAGCGCGATCACATAGATGAACTGGAGGTCCATAAGGCATCCTCTTGCCGCGTGTGGCGACCGGTCCCCTTCACCGGGAGGGTCGCCCGGCCATCCCCGGGGGTACAGGGTGGTGACAGATGGATGGCCGGGTCAAGCCCGGCCATGACGATCAGAGCGGGGCCGCTGCGCCGCCGGCAGGATAGCGGCTACGCCGGCCGGCGGGCGTGGTCCAGGAGGACCTGGGCGACGACGGCAGTGACCTTTTTCGCCGTCGGGATGTGCAGGAATTCGTTCGGCCCATGGGCGTTGGATTGGGG
>CAZQLF010000355.1:0-3965 GCA_964594035.1 uncultured Rhodospirillaceae bacterium
ATGACGGCGTCTCGATGTCTCGAGCCGCCTACCTTTGACCTTTGAGTGGGCTTGTGGTTGATTGCCGCCCTTCTGACAAGGCGGCGATCAGTGAACAAACTCAATAGTTTCCGCGGTGGACCGGACGAGAAGGGGCGCTTTGGCCTCTTCGGCGGGCGTTTCGTCGCCGAAACCCTGATGCCGCTGATACTCGAGGTCGAGCAGGCCTATGGCGCCTGCAAGGCCGATCCCAAATTCCAGCAGGAGCTCGACTATTACCTCGAGCATTATGTCGGCCGGCCGAGCCCACTCTATTTCGCCCAGCGTCTGACCGAGCATCTCGGTGGTGCCAAGATCTACCTGAAGCGCGACGAGCTGAACCACACCGGCGCGCACAAGATCAACAACTGCATGGGCCAGATCCTGGTCGCGCGGCGCATGAAGAAGGGCCGCATCATCGCCGAGACCGGTGCGGGCCAGCATGGCGTGGCCACGGCGACGGTTGCGGCCCTCTTCGGCCTGCCCTGCACCGTCTATATGGGCGAGATCGATATCGAACGTCAGCAGCCCAACGTCTTTCGCATGAAGCTGCTGGGCGCCGAGGTGGTGCCGGTCAAGAGCGGCTCGCGCACCCTGAAAGATGCAATGAACGAGGCGCTGCGCGACTGGGTCGCCAATGTCGCCGACACGTTCTACATCATCGGCACGGTGGCGGGTCCGCATCCCTATCCCGCCATGGTGCGCGATTTCCAATGCGTCATCGGCAATGAGGTGCGCGATCAGCTGGCGAGAGCCGAGAACGGCCGGCTGCCGGATACGCTGGTGGCGGCCATCGGCGGCGGCTCCAACGCCATGGGCCTGTTCCATCCCTTCCTGGACGATCCGAGCGTCCAGATGTATGGCGTCGAGGCCGCGGGCGAAGGAGTCGACACACCGAAGCATGCCGCCTCGCTCGCCGGCGGCAGGCCGGGCGTGCTGCATGGCAACCGCACCTATCTGCTGCAGGATGCGGACGGCCAGATCACCGAAGCCCATTCGATTTCGGCGGGCCTCGACTATCCCGGCATAGGCCCGGAACATTCCTTGCTGCATTATATCAAGCGCGTGAACTATTTCTCGGACACCGACAAGGAGGGAGTGGCGCAGTTCCATCTTCTGTCGCGTCTCGAGGGCATCATCCCGGCCTTCGAGCCAGCCCATGCGCTCGCCGTCGTTGCGAAGATCGCGCCCAAGCTGCCCAAGGATCATCTGCTCGTGGCCAATCTCTGCGGGCGCGGCGACAAGGATATCTTCGCCGCGGCGAAAATGCTCGGCACGACCCTTTGAAAACTGGCCTGTGAGCGAGACCCAGTGAGCGTGACCACGTGAGCGACAACCGCATCGACGCGCGCTTCGCCCAATTGAAGCGCGAGGGCCGTGCCGCGTTCGTGACGTTCCTGACCGCCGGCGATCCCGACCTCAAAACCTCGGCCGCGATCATCAAGCAGCTCCCCTCATCCGGTGCCGATCTGATCGAGCTCGGCATGCCGTTCAGCGATCCCATGGCTGACGGGCCCGCGATCCAGGCTTCCTCGCTGCGCGCACTCCACGCTGGCGCCAGCATGAAGACGACGTTCTCGCTGGTGCGCGATTTCCGGGGGGGCGACCAAGGGGGCGACAAGACGACGCCCATCGTCCTGATGGGCTACTACAACCCGATCTACCAATACGGCGTCGACAAGTTCCTGGCGGATGCGAAGGCCGCGGGCGTGGACGGCCTCATCGTCGTCGACCTGCCGCCAGAGGAAGACGAGGAGCTTTGCCTGCCGGCGAAGAAGTTCGGGATCCATTTCATCCGCCTGGCGACGCCGACCACCGACGACAAGCGCCTGCCGGCCGTGCTGCGCAATACGGCCGGTTTCGTCTATTATGTCTCGATAGCCGGCATCACCGGCACGCGCTCCGCCGCCGAAGCGGACGTGGCGCGGGCAGTGAAACGGCTGAAGGGGTATACGGATCTGCCGGTTGCCGTCGGCTTCGGTATCCGCAATCCCCAGCAGGCGGCAGCGATCGCGCGGGACGCCGATGGCGCCGTGGTGGGTTCGGCCCTGGTCGACCGCATTGCCCAGAACCTGGATGGTTCCGGCAAGGCGAAGGCGGGCACGGCGGAAGCAGTGCTGGGCCTGGTGCGCGAGCTGGCATCCGGCGTGCGCGGCGCAAGGAGTATCAGATGAGCTGGCTATCGAATTTCGTCCGCCCGAAGCTGCAGGCCCTGGTCCGCAAGGCCGAGGTGCCAGACAACCTCTGGGACAAGTGCGGACAGTGCGGGCAGATGATCTTCCACCGCGAGCTGGAAGCAGCGCTGCGCGTCTGTCCCCATTGCGGCTATCACATGCGCCTGCCGGTGGCCCGCCGTCTCGAACTCATGTTCGATGAAGGCAAGTATCAGCGCATCGAACTGCCCAAGTCCGAGGGCGATCCGCTGAAATTCCGCGACCGCAAGCGCTATAGCGACCGGCTGCGCGAAGCCCAGGCCAAGACCAGCGAACAGGATGCCATCATCGTTGCCCATGGCAACATGGGCGGCATGGCCGCCGTGATCGCGGCCTTCAATTTCGATTTCATGGGCGGCTCCATGGGTGCGGCCGTGGGCGACGGGCTGATCGCCGCCGCGCGCCTTGCGGTGTTGCAGGAAGCGCCGCTGATCGTCATTCCCGCTTCCGGCGGCGCGCGCATGCAGGAAGGCATCATTTCGCTGATGCAGATGCCGCGCAGCATCATCGCCGTGGACGAGGTGAAGGAGGCGGGGCTGCCTTACATCGTGCTGCTGACCGATCCCACCACCGGCGGCGTTAGCGCTTCCTTTGCCATGCTGGGCGATATCGCCGTGGCCGAGCCGGGTGCCGTCATCGGTTTCGCCGGTGCACGCGTGATCGAGGAAACGATCCGCGAGAAACTGCCTGAGGGATTCCAGCGCGCGGAGTATCTGCGCGAGCATGGCATGGTCGATCTCGTCGTGCCCCGCGCCGAGCTGCGCGACACGCTGATCCGCATCATCGATCTGCTGCGCCATCCCACGCCGCCGGCGGAAGTGGTCAACCTTCCCGTGCCTGCAGGCGGCGAACCCCATGGCATCACGACAAGCTGAACACGCGCGCGCCAGCGATCTCGTTCTCGAGCGGCTGAACAAGCTCCATCCCAAGCTCATCGACCTGTCGCTGGATCGCACCTGGCGCCTGCTGGAACGCCTGGGCCATCCCGAGCGCAGGCTACCGCCGGTCATCCACGTCGCCGGAACCAACGGCAAGGGCTCCGTCATCGCCACTCTGCGCGCGATGCTGGAGGCCGCGGGATACCGCGTGCATGCCTATATCTCACCGCATCTTGTGCGTTTCCACGAGCGCATCCGGCTGGCCGGCAAGCTGATCGAGGAAGACGCCCTGCTCGACATCCTCAAATCCTGCGAAGAGATCAACAAGAACGAGCCGATCACCTTTTTCGAGATCACCACCTGCGCTGCCTTCCTGGAATTCGCCCGCGTGCCCGGCGATATCCTGCTGCTGGAGACGGGACTTGGCGGCCGGCTTGACTCCACCAATGTGATCGAGAAGCCGCTGGCCACCGTCCTGATGCCGATCTCCTTCGACCATATGCAGCATCTGGGCGACACGCTGACCAAGATCGCGCTCGAGAAGGCGGGCATCATCAAGCGCGGCGTGCCGGCGATCGTCGGCCCGCAGCCGGCGGAGGCCGCGGCCGTCTTTGAGGAGAAGGCGCGCGAGATGAATGCGCCCCTGATCCGTTATGGCCAGGAATGGCAGGTGGAGGCGGTTGACGGGGGCATGCGCTTCTCCGATCGCGCGGGAACACGCGATCTGCCACGGCCGTCCCTGCCCGGCGATCATCAAATTCTCAATGCCGGTGCGGCGCTCGCCGCCCTTCCCTTCCTCAACGGTTTCAATGTCGCTGAAAAGGCGCAGGCCGCGGGTTTGCGCAATGTGGACTGG
>CAZQLF010000356.1:0-3959 GCA_964594035.1 uncultured Rhodospirillaceae bacterium
TGGGCGCCGCGCGAACATCAGCTGGAAATGCTGGAAAAGGCGCGCCGAGGCCGCAACACCCTGCTGATCGCGCCGACCGGCGGCGGCAAGACCCTGGCCGGCTTCCTGCCCAGCCTCATCGAGCTGGCACAGAAGCCGAAGCAGGGCCTCCACACACTTTACATCTCGCCGCTCAAGGCACTGGCCGTCGACATTCATCGCAACCTGACCCAGCCCGTCGCCGAGATGAATCTTGGGATCGAGGTGGAGACGCGCACCGGCGATACGCCGGCGGCCAAACGCACGCGCCAGCGCCGCCGGCCACCGCAAATGCTGCTGACCACGCCGGAATCCCTTGCTTTGCTGATCTCCTATTCGGATGCGCCGCAGATCTTCTCCGGGCTTGCGCGAGTCGTCATCGATGAGCTTCATGCGCTGACTGGCAACAAACGCGGCGATCTGCTGGCCCTTGGGCTGGCGAGACTGCGCCAGCTGGCGCCCGCCTGCCGCTTCGTCGGCCTCTCGGCCACCGTTGCCGATGAAACCGCCCTCGCCCGGTGGCTGGTAGGTCCGGCGGACGATGCAGCCCTGGTGCATGGGCGCGCGGGCCCGCAGCCCGTGGTCGACATCCTGGTCACGCGCGAATACCTGCCCTGGTCCGGCCATATGGCGCTCCATGCGATCGCCGAGGTCTTCGCGCGGATCAAGCAGGCGAGGACCACCCTCGTCTTCGTCAATACCCGCGCGCAGGCCGAGTTGATCTTCCAGGTGTTGTGGCGGATCAACGATGAGAACCTGCCGATCGCACTCCATCACGGCAGCCTGTCGCCCGAGCAGCGCCGCAAGGTGGAAGCCGCCATGGCGCGGGGCACTCTGCGTGCTGTCGTTGCCACATCGTCTCTCGATCTCGGCGTCGATTGGGCCGCTGTCGATCTGGTGATCCAGGTCGGCGCACCGAAGGGCGCCAGCCGCCTGATCCAGCGCATCGGCCGGGCCAATCACCGGCTGGACGAACCCAGCCGTGCCGTGCTGGTGCCGGCCAATCGCTTCGAGGTGCTGGAATGTCGCGCGGCGCTGGAGGCAGTGCGCGAGAACACGCTGGATGGCGAGCCGCCAAAACCCGGGGGCCTCGACGTGCTCGCCCAGCATCTGCTCGGCATGGCCTGTTCTAGCCCGTTCGAGGCCGATGCCATGTATCGCGAGATCACGCATGCAGCACCCTATCGCCAGCTCTCGCGTGCCGATTTCGATGCGGTGTTGGAGTTCGTCGCCACCGGCGGCTATGCGCTGGCGGCCTATGAGCGCTGGCACCGCCTGACGCGCGATGAGGATGGCCGTTACAAGCCGGCCGATGGCGGCGTCGTGCGCCGCTATCGCATGAATGTCGGCGTTATCGTCCAGGAGCCAATGATCAAAGTGCGCTTCAAGCGCGGCCGCGTGTTGGGCGAGATCGAGGAGAATTTCATCCAGGGCCTGCAGATCGGCGACACTTTCCAGTTTGCCGGTCAGATGCTGCGCTTCGAGGGCCTGCGCGAAATGGCGGCAGAGGTCAGCCGCGGCAGCGGCGATGCGCCCAAGGTTCCCATCTATGCGGGCGGGCGGCTGCCGCTGACCACCCATCTCGCCGATCGCGTGCGGGGCCTGCTGGCCGAGCCCGGACGCTGGTCGATCCTGCCGCCGGCAGTCAATGAATGGCTGAAGATCCAGCGGCGCAAATCGCTGCTGCCCAGCCGCGATGGGCTGCTGGTGGAGGGTTTTCCCCGCGGCAACAAGCAATTCCTCGTCGCCTATTGCTTCGAGGGCCGCAACGCCCATCAGACCCTGGGCATGCTGCTGACCCGGCGCATGGAGCGCGCTGGACTTAGGCCGTTGGGATTTGTTGCCACGGACTATGTGCTGGCCGTCTGGAGTCTCAGGCCCGCGCGCGATGTCGACGCCCTGCTGGACCGCGATCTGCTGGGTGACGATCTGGAAGCCTGGATGGATGAATCGAGCATGCTCAAACGCAGCTTCCGCAATGTCGCGGTGATCGCCGGTTTGATCGAGCGGCGCCACCCGGGTCAGGAGAAGACCGGCCGCCAGGTGACCTTCAACTCCGACCTTATCTATGACGTTCTCCGCCGCCACGATCCGCAACACATCCTGCTGCGCGCAACCCGGGCCGATGCCGCCGGCGGCCTGACCGATGTGCGGCGTCTGGCGGACATGCTGACGCGGGTTGCCGGCAAGATCACCTACAAGCGGCTTTCCAAGGTTTCGCCGCTGGCCGTGCCGGTGCTGCTGGAGGTAGGCAAGGAATCGGTCTATGACGGCGCGGCACTGGATGAGTTGCTCGATGAGGCAGCACAGGAGCTGATCGAAGAGGCAACCTCCGAGGAACCTGCCCCGCAATTGCCGCTATGATGCTCTACCCATGATGATCGACCTCCACCTCAACGGCGCGGATCTGCTGGCCGATATTTCGGGGGCCATGGCCTGGCCCGCGCGAAGCTTGCTTGCGGTGGCCGATCTGCATCTGGAGAAAGGCTCGGCCTTTGCCAGCCGCGGGCGCCTCCTGCCGCCCTACGACACCGCGGCCACGCTGGCGCGGCTGGAAGCGACGATCGAGGCGCACGATCCCACGACCGTCATTTGTCTCGGCGACAGTTTTCATGATGGCAAAGCAACAGCGCGCCTCGGCCGCGCTGATACGGCACGCCTCAAGCGCCTGACCGGGGCGGTTGACTGGATCTGGATTGCCGGCAATCACGATCCCGCCCCGCCCGCCTCCTTGGGCGGGCGCGCCATGGCCGAGTTCTGCCTTGGTCCGCTCGTCTTTCGTCATATCGCCGAAAAGGGCCCGGTCGCCGGCGAAGTCTCCGGGCATTTCCACCCCAAGGCCGGCTTCAGCTGGCGCGGCCGGCATGTGGGCGGACGGTGTTTCATCGGCGATGCCAGGCGGCTGATCCTACCCGCCTTCGGCGCCTATGCCGGCGGGCTCGATGTGCGCGACCCGGCAATCGCCCGCCTGTTCGGCCGCAATGCGCGCATCCATATCCTTGGCAGGTTGAAACTGCACAGCTTCGCCGCCGGGCAAATCGCCGCCGCTTGATCACCTCACCGATCATCGTCTGGTTTCGCCAGGATTTGCGCCTGGCGGACAATCCCGCCTTGTCCGCCGCCATCGACAGTGGCCGGCCTGTGCTGCCCGTCTTCATCTTCGACGACATCGGCCCGGGGCGCTGGGCCATGGGCGGCGCTTCGCGCCGGTGGCTGCATGGCAGCCTGACCTCGCTGGCGACGTCCTTTCGCAAATGCGGCGCGCCGCTGATCCTGCGGCGCGGCTCCGCCGGCAAAGTTCTGGAGGGGCTAATCCGGGAGACGAAAGGCGATAGCGTCTACTGGAACCGGTGCTATGAGCCTGCGATCATTGCTCGCGACACGACGATCAAGGCGAGCCTGACCGGCTCAGGCATCAATGCGCAGAGCTTCAACGCCGCGCTGCTGCATGAGCCTTGGGAGATCAAGACGGGCGACGGCGGTCCGTTCAAGGTCTTCACGCCGTTCCACCGTGCCGTGGAGAAGCTTGGCCCGCCGGCTGTACCGCTGCCGGTGCGCTACAGGATCCAGGGCGTCGAGAAACCACCGGTCTCCGACAACCTCACCGATTGGGCCCTGCTGCCGGCAAAGCCCGACTGGGCCGGCGGCATGCGTAAGACCTGGAAACCGGGCGAAGATGGCGCCTGGGATCTGTTGACTCGCTTCTACGAGGCGCCGCGAGCCTATTCCGCGGGCCATGACCGGCCTGACATTCCCGCGACCTCGCGCCTGTCGCCGCATCTGCATTGGGGCGAAATCGGCCCGCGCCAGGTCTGGGCCGATGTCGAAACGCATCGCGCCCATGGCGAAATCAGCGAGCGCGATGCCGCGGCATTCCGCCGCCAGATCGTCTGGCGCGAATTCGGCCACCATCTGCCCTTTCACTTTCCCCAATTGCCGGG
>CAZQLF010000357.1:0-3953 GCA_964594035.1 uncultured Rhodospirillaceae bacterium
AAATCGAGGAAGTTCATCGGCGGCGAACCGATGAAGTCGGCAACGAACAGGGATACCGGCCGCTCATAGATCTCGCGCGGCGTGCCGAGCTGTTCGATCACGCCGCGATTCATCACGGCGATCTTGTCGGCCAGTGCCATGGCCTCGAGCTGGTCGTGGGTGACATAGATCGTGGTGGCGCCGAGGCGGTTATGCAGCTGGCGCAGCTCGCCGGTCATGATATGGCGGAACTCGGAATCCAGCGCCCCCAGCGGCTCATCCATCAGGAAGGCCTTGGGTTTGCGCACGATGGAGCGGCCCAGCGCCACGCGCTGCCGGTCGCCCGACGCCAGACCACCCACCGAACGGTCGAGCAGATGGGTGATGCGCAGGATGCGCGCCGCTTCCTCCACCGCCACGCGGATCTCGGTCTTGGCCATGCCCTGGCATTTCAGCGGAAAGCCGATATTGGCGCGGACCGTCATATGCGGATAGAGCGCGAAGAGCTGGAAGACGAAGGCAATATCGCGCTCGGCCGCGCGGCGGAAGGTGACGTCCTCGTCGCCCAGCAGGATGCGGCCCGAGGTCGGCAGTTCCAAGCCAGCGATCATGCGCAAGGTCGTGGTCTTGCCACAACCAGACGGCCCCAGCAGGCAGAAGAAATCACCATTGGCCACGGTGAAGCTGGAATCCAGCACGGCGGTAAAATCGCCGAAGGCCTTGTGCAGATGATCGACCCGGATCTCGGCCATGGCGCCCTCAATCCGGAAACTTGCTGACGATCATGAACATCACCGTCCCGGCCAGGATGGTGACGAAGGAATACGTGTAGAGATCGATCGAGATCGGCTGCATGAGCATCACCACGCCCAGGCCGATCAGGACCGTGGCGAGAGTCTCCCATGGACCGCGGCGGAAGATCCGCCGCAGCATCGAGCGGCCGCCCTCCGATTTGACGTCAGTGCTCATCGCCGCACCGCGCCGAAGGTGATGCCGCGCAGCAGCAGCTTGCGCAACAGGATGGTGAAGACGACGATGGGTACCAGGAACAGGGTCGTGCCCGCGGCCACCGCCGGCCAATCCTGGCCGCCCTCGCCGATGATGAAGGGGATGAAGGGGGGCGTCGTCTGGGCTTCGCCCGACGTCAGCAGCACGGCAAAGGCGTATTCATTCCAGGAAAAGATCAGGCAGAAGATCGCGGTCGCCGCAATGCCGGTGGAAGCCTGGGGCAGCACGACCTTCCAGAAGGCCTGCAGGCGGCTGTAGCCGTCGATCATCGCCGCTTCCTCATACTCGCGCGGGATCTCGTCGATGAACCCCTTGAGCAGCCAGACCGAGAGCGAGAGATTGACCGCGGTATAGAGCAGGATCATGCCAATCCGCGTATCGATCAGGCCGATCTGCCGGTACATCAGATAGATGGGGATGGCGACGGCAATCGGCGGCATCATGCGCGTCGACAGGATGAAGAACAGCAGATCGTCCTTCAGCGGCATTTTGAAGCGCGAGAACGCATATGCGGCGATAGTGCCCAGCACGACCGCAAGGAATGTCGAGCCGAAGCCGATGATCAGCGAATTGATGTAGCGCGGAAAATATTTCGAAGGGCCGGCGATCACCATGTTGCGCGAGCGCACGAGCTTGTCGTACCAAGCCGTCGCCGGCGGCAACGTGGCGATGAACTCCGGCGTCTGGCGCGTGCGGGTGGTGAACAGGTTCACATAGCCCTCGAGAGAGGGCGAGAAGAGGATCTTGGGCGGATAGGCGATCGAATCGTCCGGCGTCTTGAATCCTGTCAGCAGGATCCAGACCAGGGGAATCATCGTGATCACCGCATAGGCGATCACCAGGACGGCCGCCAGACGGCGCGAAAAAGCACCGGGTGCCACGATGGAATGAGCGGTGGTCAGGCTCATCGCTGCTTCACCCGGTTGAGGGCCTTCACATAGATGTTGCCCAAGCCAAAGATCGTCACGAACAGGATGATGGCGAGCGCGGAGGCGTAGCCCGTGCGCCATTTCTCGAAGGCCTCGCGCTTCAGCGTGATCGAGGCCAGTTCCGTGGTCGAGCCCGGCCCGCCATTGGTCAGCAGGTTCACCAGGTCGAACATCTTGAAGTTCTCGATGCCGCGGAACAGCACGGCCAGCATGATGAAGGGCATGGCCATGGGCAGCGTAATCGACCAGAACTGCCGCCAGGGCGAGGCGCGGTCGACCTCCGCCGCTTCATAGATGTCGTTCGGGATCGAACGCAGCCCGGCGAGGCAGATCAACATCACATAAGGCGTCCACATCCAGGCATCGACGATGACGATGCTCCACGGAGCCAGATCGACATCGCCGATCATGGCAAAGGAATCCGCCGGAATGCCGGTAACGAAGGAGACGATCTCGTTGAACAGGCCGATCTGCGGACGGAACAGGAAGCTCCAGAAATTCCCCACAACGGCGGGCGACAACATCATCGGGATCAGGATGACCGTGGTCCAGAATCCATGGCCCTTGAATTTGCGGTCGATCAGATAGGCCAGCCCAAAGCCCAGTACGGTTTCGATGACGATGGTCGCGACAACGAAATGCGCCGTGACCTGCATGCCGGCCCACAGATCGGGGTCGTTTAGGATATCGCTGTAATGCTCGAGGGCGATCCATTTCAGCGGGGCATTCGGCCGATTGGCGCGGTAATTGGTGAAGGAAAGCGTGACCGCCCAGACGAGCGGAAAAATATTGATCACCAGCAGCAGCAGCATGGTCGGGCCGATAAACAGCCAGGCAATGCCACGGTCGGACAGGCCCTTGACCCGCCTTGTGATCGAGGGCGGCGTCGCCTCGGCCATCTGGCCCAACAATCCGTGGTGCTTTTCCGCCATGTCGCTCATCGCGCGGTCACTTTGGTGGGTCACTTTGATGTCAAAGGCTCGCCAGGGGCAAGAAGCTGGGTGAAGGCCGGTTCTCGGTCCCCCCGCGCCAGGGAGCCAGTGCGGGGAGACCGATGCCGCGGCGCCGGGAGAGGCGCCGTCAGAAGTGCGTCAAATCTTGCCTTCGTCCTTGAAGACCTTCTCCCAGTCCTTGACCAGCGCGTCGAGAGCCTCCTTTGCCGTGCCCTTGTCAGCGACCACGTAGTCGTGGATGCGCTTCTGCATGTCGAGCAACAGCTCGGCATAGGAAGGCTCGGCCCAGAAGTCCTTCACGATGGCCATCGAGTCCAGGAACGTCTTCGCGTATGGGGCGGTGTTCACGAAGTTCGGATCGTTGAGAACCGACAGCGCGCAGGAGTAGCCGCCCAACGCCCACCACTTCTTCTGCACCTCGGGCTTGACGAACCACTTGATGTACTTGAACGCGTCTTCCTGGTGGTCGGAATAGGAGACCACCGAGATTCCCTGGCCGCCGAGCTGGGCAAAGTGGAACTTCTCGGCCGGGTTGGGGAAGAAGCCGATCTTGTCGCCGCCCACATTCGGGTCCTTGTAGAGACCCGGCCAGGTGAAGGCGAAGTTCATGTGGAGTGCGACCTGGCCCGATTTGAAGGCGTCGGCCGATTCACCCATGTAGACGTTGGTGGCACCGGGGGGCGTGCAGCATTTGTAGAGGTCCTTGTAGAACTCCAGCCCCTTCACGGCGTCGGGCGAGTTGACGAAGCCCTCCATGTCATAAGGCTTCTGCGGGTTCTGATAATCGAAGCCCCAATCGTAGAGAACGTTGGTGACGCCCATGGTGATGCCTTCGGAGCCGCGCTCGGTATAGATCGAGGCGCCGTAGACCTTTTTGCCGTCGATCTCGCGGCCCTGAAAGAACTCCGCGATCTGCTTCAGCTGGTCATAGGTCTGCGGCGGGCCCAGATCCCAGCCGTACTTGGCCTTGAATTGGCTCTGAATCTCGGGCCGCGAGAACCAGTCCTTGCGATAGGTCCAGCCGACCGCATCGGCCATGGCCGGCAGCGCCCAGTAGTTGGGCGTGTTCTTCGGCCATTCGGAA
>CAZQLF010000358.1:0-3946 GCA_964594035.1 uncultured Rhodospirillaceae bacterium
GCCCCGATCATATCGAAATCCGCGAGATACAAGGTCACCTTGGCGACCTTTTCGGGGGAGCTCCCCGCGGCTGCGAGGCAGCGACCGACGTTCTCGATAGCGTGCCGCGTCTGTGCCTTGATGCCGCCATCGGCCAGCCGGCCCGTTGCAGGATCGAAACCGAGCTGCCCCGAGACAAACACTAAATCGCCAAGTATCGAGACTTGGGAGTAGGTCGTGTTCGCAGGCGGAAGGCCGGGAACGTCAACGGTCGTGGGATTCATCTTTTAAACCTGCCGTGCTTCGTTCAGGCGTCGACGGCGATGGGTGCGATCGAATCCGATTGCGCGAGGTCGGTCTGCTTCAGCATGCCGCGATAGAGCTCGTGTTCGCCCACCACGCCCAGCAGCTCGCCATCGGGCCCGAGCAAAATCAGCGGCCGCTTGGTGATCTGGCGCACCAGAACCGCGCCCCGCATGGGCGTGCGCTGGTTGCCCGTTACCATCACGTAATCACCGAGATTTGCCAGGTCGAGATCGGTCGCGTATTCGACGAAGCGGCCGGGTTGGCCGGAGATCGTCAGATTGCTGGGACGCCCCGCATTGTCGATCTTGACCTTGCAGCGCCCGGCGCGGTCGAGCTCCACCACCGTTGGGTTGGACGGATCGCGCCTCAGGTCGGTCACGGGGCGCATCAGGGTTCCGCCCTTCAGCACCGTCAGCGGGTTCATTGAGGCGACGAAGCGGCGGACATAGTCGTTCACCGGCCGCATGACGATGTCTTCCGGCGGACCGAACTGGACGATGCGGCCGCCCTCCATGATGCCAATGCGGCTGCCGATCTTGAGCGCCTCATCGAGATCGTGGCTGACGAAGACGATGGTCTTCTTCAAGGCGCGTTGAAGATCGATCAGCTCATCTTGCAGATGCTCGCGGATCAGGGGATCGAGCGCGCTGAACGGCTCGTCCATCAGCAGGATTTGGGCGTCGGTGGCAAAGGCACGGGCGAGGCCGACGCGCTGCTGCATGCCGCCCGAGAGTTCGTGGGCGTGTTTGTCGGCGAACTTGTCCAGGCGGACAAGCTTCAGCTTTTCCTCGACGATGCGCTCGCGCTCCGCCTTGGGCACGCCGCGTACCTCCAGGCCGAAGGCGACGTTGTCGCGCACCGTCAGCCAGGGCATCAGCGCGAATTGCTGGAAGACCATCGAGATGCGGTTGCGGCGCAGCTGGCGCAGGGTCTCGGCGCTGCAATTGGCGACGTCCACCTCTTCATTGCCCGTATGGACGATCACCTTGCCGCGGGTGACCGTGTTGAGCCCGTTGATGCAGCGCAGAAGCGAGGACTTGCCCGAGCCCGAAAGCCCCATCAGCACGAGGATCTCGCCTTCATTCACGAACAACGAGGCATCGTGGACAGCGACAAGGTTGTCGGTCTTGTCGAGGATGGTGTCCCGCCCCTCGCCCATGTCGAGCATGGCGAGTGCCGCCTGGGTATTGCGGCCGAAGATCACGTCCACATGCTCGAAGCGCACCGCGTTGACGGGCTCGTGAACGTCACTGGCAGTGTTGGTTTCATTCATGGAATCAACCCTTTGCCGCTCGCACAACACGCGTGCGCGCACGCTGCTTGGTCACGCGATCGAGCCCGATGGCAACGATCACGATGGCGATGCCTGCCTCCACCCCCAGCGAGACGTTGCTCTGGGCCAACGCGCGCACCGTCGGCGTGCCGAGGCCGCCGGCACCCACGAGTGCCGCGATCACCACCATGGAAAGCGAGAGCATGATGCATTGGGTCACGCCCGCCATGATGGTCGGAAGCGCCGCGGGCAGTTTCACCTTCATCAGCAACTGCCAGCGCGTGCAGCCGAAAGCCTCGCCCGCCTCGATCAGCGGCTTCTGCACCTGGCTGATACCGAGATAGGTCAAGCGGATCGGCGCTGGAATCGCAAAGATCACGGTGGCGATCACGCCCGGGACGATGCCAAGCCCGAACAACACCAGCGTCGGGACGAGATACACGAATGTCGGGATGGTCTGCATCATGTCCAAGATCGGCGCCATGGTCTGATAGATCCAGGGCCGGCGCGCCGCCAGGATGCCGAGCGGAATGCCGACAACCAGCGAAACGAAGCTGGCACCGGTGACGAGCACCAAGGTCTCGATCATCTCGTTCCACAGGTCGAGGTTCAGGATCAGCAGCAGCCCCACCAGCACGAACAGCGCCACCTTCCAGTTTCGCTGGATCCACCAGGCGAGCAGTGCCGCGACCACGCAGAAAACCAGCGGATTGACGTCGTTCTCAAGGGTGTCGACGAGCCAGTCCGTCGGCACGGTGAGAACTTTCGACACCGCATCGAAGAATCCGGCGAAGTTCGTCGTCAGCCAATCGACGAAGGCGCGCGCCCAATCACCGATCGGAATCTTGTGATCGGTCACCAGCGCCTGCAACCGGTGCAACCATTCCATGGCCTCGCCCCCTCTGCCGGCCCTGCGGTCGGCCGTTTGTCCGTCGTGTCAGAAAATTGTAGTGCCGCCAAAAACAATGACGGCCCCCGCAAGGTGAATCAAGCGGAGGCCGTCCCTGTCGATTGGCGATTGTCCGTGCGGCTAGCTGCCGGTCACACCCAGCGACTTCTTCACCGCCGCCAGACCGTCCTGGCCGTCGAAGGTGGTGACACCGGCGAGCCAGGTGTCGAGCACCGCCGGATTGGCCTTCAGCCAGGCCGTCCCAGCGCGGTCGCCATCCTTGTCCTTGTTGGTGCTGATACCGTCCATCACTTCCGATTCCATCGGGATCGTGAACTTCAGGTTGGCGAGCAGTTTGCCGATGTTCGGGCATTCGGTGCTGTAGCCCACGCGGGTCAACGCATGGATCTGGGACGCGCCAAAGCCCATGGAATCCCAGCCGGTCAGATAGGTGATCGGCATCTTGGCCATCACCGGATGCGGAGCCCAGCCAAGGAAGACGATCCACTCCTTCTTGGCCATCGCCTTCTGAGCCTGGGCCAGCATGCCCTGTTCGGAGGATTCGACCAGCTTGTAGCCCTGCATGCCGTTCTTCGGATCGTCGATCGCCTTCTGGACGATCTTGTTGCCGTCATTGCCCGGCTCGATGCCGTAGAACTTGCCGTCGAACTTGGATGCGTTGGGCCCAAGATCCTTGATGTCCTTCACGCCGGCATCGGCGACATAGTTCGGCACCACCGGACCATAAGGCGCGTCGGTCAGGTCGGGCGGCAGTTCCTCGATGGTATGCGCGTCGCGGTAGGGCTTGGTGCCTTCCTCGTTCGACGGCAGCCAGTTGTCCAGGAACACATCGAGCTTCTTGCCCTTCAAGCCTTCCAGGATAACCGGCAGGTCGAGGACGTCGATCTTGGTCTTGTAGCCCAGCGCGCTGACGACAACGTTGAACAGGCCGTTCTGCGCGGTGTTGTCGGTCCAGCCCACATCGGCCATGTGGATCTTCTGGCAGCTTTCCGGTTCGCCGGCCTGTGCCGTTGCGACTGTGAGCACCAGAGCCAGCGGGGAAAGCGCCAAGATTTTGCGAAAGCCCATTGCATTGCCTCCATTTGCGGCGGGCGCGGGGCGCGTCCGTCCATTGTTGTTACCGTCATCGCGACCCCGTCCACCCGCAGGGCCGCGCCATTTTTGCGGTTATCCGTGAAGCATAGCGATTCAGCGACTTACAGTGCACTATAAACAAAGATTTAGCCGCTTTTCGGCCAGCCTTGGACCGACATCCTGGCGCCATTTCGCGACACCGGCGCCATCGAGGCCGCATGGGGAAGCCCCGCATCGTCAAGCGCATCGAACGATACAATCGCGGGCGCGAAGCGGAGCGCCTGGCCATCAAGTATGAGCGCATGCGGGCGAGCCCGTTTGCCTTCCTGCGCGGCAGCGCTCACCTCTTCTATGAAGACCTGCCCGTCCGCGGGCCGCTGAACGGCTCGCCCAAGGTCTGGATC
>CAZQLF010000359.1:0-3938 GCA_964594035.1 uncultured Rhodospirillaceae bacterium
GGGTGTAAAAAAACCGGGCCAAAGGTCTGCTAATTGGGGGGGGTTTTGGTGTTTGGGAAGGTGGTCCAGCGGCTTGAGGAGGGGGCCGGTCGTGATGATGTGGCCGGTCTTGAGCCCGATGCCGCGCTTGGCGCGATCATTGGCGAGCCAGGTCAGCGCAATGCGCGGATCGCCCAGCACCGCGGCCCCACTGCCCCTCGCCGCGACCGCGCCGTTCTTCAGCACCCGCACGGGGTGACTTGGCAGGTCGACCTTGCCCCAGGCCGGCACCTTCGGCCCAAGGACGAACCAGGAAGCATAGGCATCATCCGCGACGATCTGCGGCGGCCCTGCTTCGGCAAATCGCTCGAAGCGACCGTCGGGCACCTCGATGGCGATATGCATATCGGCAACCGCCGCGCAGACTTCGGCCTCCGTATAGGGCGCCGGCCGCGGATCGAGGTTGCGGCCCATGCGAAAGGCGAATTCCGCTTCCATGACGCGCATCAGCATCGGGAGTGCCGGCAACAGGGCGCCGCTCGTTAGCACGAAATCGGCGAAGAGACGCCCGCCCAACGGCTCGCTGACGCCGATATGCTTCTGGCCGGCGGCGCTGGTGGCCGCGATCTTCCAGCCTACTGTCGCCTGGCCGCAGGATGCGGCCATCGCATCCTGGATGGCATAGCCTTCATCGAGGGTCGCCGGCCGGCAGTCATCGGGCAGGCGATCCAGGCGCTGGCAATCCAGCCGGGCGCGCCAGAGGATATCCACCGCCTTGCCGATCGCTGCTTTGCTCATCGCCATGAGAACCCCGCTTCGCGCAGTGCAAGGGACGATCATATTGCTCTTCGCTGAAAGGGGAATCAGATTAGTCCGATGCGCCCAGCGCTAACCCTCGCCTCTTTGCTGGTGACCATCGCCTTGGCAGCGACGGCCCAGGCGGACGGTGTCGAGCTGGCCAGGCAAGGCGAGGCGGCACAGCAGGCGGGCAATTGGCCCGGGGCAATCGATTTTTACTCCCAGGCGCTTGCCGCGGGCGATCTGACCGACAAGAGCAAGGCGCTGGTGCTGGGCCTGCGCGCCAATGCCTATGGCGCGACCGGCGACTATCAGCACGCGCTGGCGGATTTCGCCGCGGCCATGGATGTGGTGCCCGGTCAGCCCGCACCCTATGTGGGTCGCAGCATTGTCTATCGCCAGATGCGCGACTACGTCCATGCCATCGACGATGCGACCACGGCTCTCGGCCATTCACCGGCTTATGTGTTGGCCTATACCAACCGAGGCCTGGCGAATTTTTACGCCGGCAATTTCGCCGCGGCGGCGGACGACTTTCTCGAATCCCACAAGGACGATCCGGGCGAGCCGGACTTCGTCCTCTGGCTGCATCTGTCTCGCGCCCGCGCCGGACAAGATGATGGCGCCGAACTTGCTGCGAACGCGGCAAGGATCAATCCCTCGATGTGGGCGGGACCTGCCGTCTATTTCTTTCTCGGCAAGGTGAGCGCGCAGGATCTGTCAATCCTTGCCGGCTCGTCGAACCTCGTCATCCAGATGCAGCAGACTTGCGAAGCCTCGTTCTATCTGGGTGAAGCCGCACTTCTGGCCGGCAGCAAGGATGAGGCGCGCGAGCAATTCCAGACCGTGCTGACAGCCTGTGATCTCTACAAGACGAACTACGCCTGGTTCAGCAACGCCTATGGCGCGGCCTTGGAGGAGCTGAAACGTCTAGGTCAGTGAACGGCCGCGTACATGATCTTTTCTTCTGTCGCTTCCGCCGGCGCGAATTCCTCGACGATGCGGCCCTGGCGGCAGACCAGAATGCGGTCCGAGATATTCATGATCTCCGGCAGATAGGACGAGATCACCACCACGGCGAGCCCCTCATCGGCGAGGCGGTTGATGACCTGGTGAATCTCGGCGATGGCGCCGACATCGACGCCGCGGGTAGGTTCATCGAAGATGATGATCTTGGGCCGCTGAACCAGCCCCTTGCCGATCACCACCTTCTGCTGATTGCCACCAGCCGTCATCATGTTCACCAAATCCATTGCTGTCGATCTTGTCCGCCACAACATCCGGGTGAACTCGCTTTGCCCCGGCATCACGCGCACGCCCCTGCTGCAGGCGGAAATCGGCAACAGCCTGGAGCCGGAAAAAGTGGCGGCGGCGCAGGCAAGCTGGGCGCCGATCAACCGGGTTGCCGATGCGCGCGAAATCGCGCAAGGGGCGCTGTTCCTGGCGAGCGATGAGAGCTCGTTCGCCGTGGGCAGCTGTCTCGTCCTCGATGGCGGCTTTACCGCCAAATGAGCGCCCTGCAGGATCCGCTCCCGACGCCGCTGGCAGGCAATGTCGGCCTGCCCATCACCGTATCGGACCAGCGCCTCGACACACCGGCGGTCCTGGTCGATCTCGACATCGTCGAGGCGAACATCGCGCATATGGCCGGCTTCGCGCGGCGAAACGGGATGACACTCCGCCCGCATATCAAGACGCATAAGAGCGTGGCGATGGCACAGCGCCAGATCGAAGCGGGAGCGAGCGGCATTTGCTGTGCCACCGCAACCGAAGCCGAAACAATGATGGCCGGCGGCGTGCGCGACGTGCTGCTGGCCTATCCGCTCGTCGGCGCCCGCAAGCTCGAGCGCATCGCCCCATTGCTCGCCGAGGGCCTACTGACCCTGGTGACCGATTCATCCGCCGTCACCGCGAGCTATCGTCAACTCGCCCAGAAAGTCGGCCGCACCGTGCCGGTGATGGTGGAGGTCGATACTGGCATGCATCGCGCCGGGGTCGATCCCGGCAACGTGGTCGAGGCGGTGCGGGAGGTGACCCGCGGGAACGAATTGGAGTTCAGGGGGATATTGACCCATGCTGGCCACAGTCACGATGCCAAGGATCAGCTGGGCATCGAGGCGGTTGCCCGCCATGAGGCAGCACTGATGGGCGCGGCGCGTGAGGAACTGGAAACAGCCGGGTTCGCTGTTCCTGTCGTCTCAGCCGGGTCAACCATCACGGCGCCCTATCTCAAGGCAGCGGACGGCATCACCGAGATACGACCGGGGACCTATATCTATAACGACTTGCGCACCCTCGGGACCTACGCCTGCACGCCTGACGCCATCGCAGCGACGGTGCTTGCCACCGTCGTCAGCCTGGATGGCGAGCGGGTCACCGTCGATGCGGGCAGCAAGACCCTGACGATGTCGCGCGATGGGGGTTTCGGCTTCGGCCATCTGCGCGACCGGCCGGGAAGCCGCTTCACACGCTTGTCGGAAGAACATGGCGTCCTCAGCGTACCGGATGCCTTGCGCCATCTTGCGGTCGGCGACCGGGTCGAGATCGTACCCATCCACGTCTGTGTGTGGATGGATCTGCAGCGTGAAATCTATGGCACGCGCAGCGGCAAGGTCGTCGAGCGGATCACCGTGGACGCGATGCGCCACAGCCTGTGAAGAACTAAACCCGGAATATCACGGCGAAACGGGCTTCCATGCTGCCACCTGGTTCTGGGCGTCGGCGATCTGCTCCGGCGTCATCAACTTGGCGACGCGGTCGCGGTTGCCGATCGCCATCGCGCGGTCAGCCGGACGACTGGTGTGGTCAAGGCTGAGGGCAAACCATTTATAGGCCTGGACGAAATCCTTATCGACGCCCTGCCCCTTCTCATAGCGCAGGCCCAGGCTGTTTTCGGCGTCGCCCTGGCCGCGCTCGGCGGCGAGGCGATACCACCTCACCGCTTCGCTCCAGTCCTGGCCTACCCCGTCGCCATTCGCATACATGAGTCCGAGGTTGTAGAACGCGTCGGGCTGTTTCTGCAGGATTGCCTTCTCGAACCAGAACTTCGCCTGGTCGAAATCCTGATCCACCCCACGGCCTTCGGCATAGATCTTTCCGATATCCGTTTCGGCGAGGGCGTTGCCCTCCTTCGCCTGGCGCAGGCAGGTGGCGGCGGCGTG
>CAZQLF010000360.1:0-3925 GCA_964594035.1 uncultured Rhodospirillaceae bacterium
GTCAGTGATCCATCGACTTGACGATGTCCTCGCAGACCTTCTTGGCGTCGCCGAATAGCATCATCGTGTTGTCGCGGAAGAACAGCTCGTTATCGACGCCGGCATAGCCTGACGCCATCGAGCGCTTGACGAACAGCACCGTCTTGGCCGCTTCCACATCCAGGATAGGCATGCCGAAGATCGGGCTCTTCGGATCGGTCTTGGCGGCCGGGTTGGTCACGTCATTGGCGCCGATGACGAAGGCGACGTCCGCGGTCGGAAATTCGCGGTTGATATCCTCGAGCTCGAAGACTTCGTCATACGGCACGTTGGCTTCGGCCAGCAGCACGTTCATATGCCCCGGCATGCGGCCCGCCACCGGGTGGATCGCATAGCTCACCTTCACGCCTTCCTTCTTCAGCAAGTCGGCCATTTCGCGCAGCGCATGCTGGGCCTGAGCCACCGCCATGCCATAGCCCGGCACAATGATGACCGAACTCGCATTCTTCATCAGGAAGGAGGCGTCCTCCGCGCTGCCCGCCTTGACCGGCCGGTCCTGCTTCGCCGCACCCGCCGCGGCACCACCGCTGTCGGTGCCGAACCCGCCCAGGATCACGTTGAAGATCGAGCGGTTCATCCCCTTGCACATGATGTAGCTGAGGATGGCGCCCGACGAACCCACCAGCGCGCCGGTGATGATCAGCAGATTGTTGCCGAGCGTGAAGCCGATGCCGCAGGCCGCCCACCCCGAATAGGAGTTCAGCATCGAGACGACCACCGGCATGTCGGCGCCGCCGATCGGCAGAATCAGCAGGAAGCCAAGCAGCAGCGATACCGCTACTAACAGAATGAAGGCGATGGGGGTCTGCCCCACCAGCAGCCAGACGATCAGCGCGACGATGGCGATACCCTGGGCCGCATTCAGGATGTGCTGGCCCTTGAAGACCAGCGGCGCGCCGCTCACCAGGCCCTGCAGCTTGGCGAAGGCGACGATGGAGCCGGTAAAGGTGACGGCACCAATGGCAACACCCAGCCCCATCTCGATCAGGCTGTGCAGCGCGATGGCACCGGGCTCGCCCAGGCCAAATTCCTGCGGCGTGGTGAAGGCAGCGGCCGCCACACAGACCGCCGCGAGACCGACCAGGCTGTGGAACGCCGCCACCAGCTGCGGCAGCGCCGTCATCTTGATGCGTAGCGCAATGAAGGCGCCGATGGCCCCACCGATGGCGATGCCGGCAATGATGATCGGATAGCTCACCACATTGGGCTGCGCCAACGTCGTGGCGATGGCAATGACCATGCCGGCGATGCCGAACCGATTGCCGGCCTGCGAGCTCACCGGCGAGGAGAGACCGCGCAGCGCCATGATGAAACAGATGGCGGCGATCAGATAGGCAAGGGCAGTCAGATCCTGGTTCACGACGCGCCCTCGCCTATTTCTTTTTCTTGAACATGGAGAGCATGCGGTGGGTGACGATGAAGCCGCCGAAGATGTTCACGCTCGCCAGCGTCACCGCGATGAAGCCCATGATCTGGGCGAAATTGAAATTTGACGGGCCGGCGGCGATCAGGGCGCCGACGATGATCACGCTCGAAATCGCATTAGTGACAGCCATCAGCGGCGAATGCAGCGCCGGGGTCACCCGCCAGACGACGTAGTAGCCGACGAAACAGGCCAGCGCGAATACCGTGAGGCCAAAGACGAAGGGCAGATGCCCGGCGATCTCGCTTTCCATGTCAGGCGGCTCCTTGTCCGGCCAGCGCCGGGTGCACGACCTTGCCGTCACGGGTCAGGGCCGTGCCATTGACGATCTCATCGTCCCAATTGATCTTCAGGCTCTTGCTTGCCTTGTCGATCAGCGGCGTGAGGAAATTCAGCAAATTGCGGGCATAGAGAGCACTGGAATCGACCGCGATACGGCTCGGGATGTTGAGAAACCCCACCAGGCTCACGCCGTGCTTGACCACAACCTTGCCGGCTTCGCTCAACGGACAATTTCCGCCCTGCTCCACCGCCAGATCAACGATCACCGAACCTTGGCGCATGGTCTTGACCATGTCCTCGTTCACTAGCACCGGCGCCGGCCGACCGGGGATCAGCGCAGTGGTGATCACGATGTCCTGCTTCTTCAGGGTCTCGGCGACCAGTGCTGCCTGCTTCTTCTGGTATTCCGCGCTCATCGGCTTGGCATAGCCGGTGGCCGTCTCCGCCTGCTTGAACTCATCGTCTTCAACCGCGACGAATGTGGCACCCAGGCTCTTCACCTGTTCTTTCGAAGCCGGCCGCACGTCGGTCGCCGACACGATGGCGCCGAGACGCCGGGCGGTTGCGATCGCCTGCAGGCCCGCAACGCCGGCGCCCATGACGAAAACACGCGCCGGCGCCACGGTGCCGGCCGCCGTCATCATCATTGGAAAGGCGCGCCCGAAGACAGAGGCCGCTTCGATCACCGCGCGGTAGCCGGCGAGGTTCGCCTGGGACGACAGCACGTCCATGCTCTGGGCGCGGGTGATGCGCGGCATGAATTCCATGGCGAAAGCATTGATGCCGCGATTGGCATAGTCCGTGACCTGGTCCTTCGCCGCATAGGGCGCGAGAATACCGACCAGCATCGCCCCGGGCTTCAGCAAAGCCATTTCATCGACACCGCCTTCGGCACCGCTCAGCGGCCGCTGCACCTTCAGCACGATATCGGCATCGCCGATGGCCGTGCGCTCATCCGGCACGATCCTGGCGCCGGCATCGGCAAAGGCCTGATCGGTATAGGCCGCACCCAGCCCCGCGCCAGTCTCGATCGCCACCTCGGCGCCCAGCCCGATGAGCTTTTTCACCGTGTCAGGCGACACGGCGACGCGCATTTCATGGGCGCGCCGTTCCTTGGCGATGCCAATTTTCATGTAGCCAGCGATCCTGTTCAGTGCCCCCGGAACCGGCTGGACACAATGCCGGACGGTCTATCGAATCTCAAGCAGCGAATCGGAATTTCCCTGCAAACACAAGTGGGACCGCATGCCGCACCGGCCGCACGATCTCGCCGAAGCATTTCGCCGCCAGGCCGGCTATTGCGACGCGCTGGGCTCGCCGCTTTGGGCCCATATGATGCGCCACGCCGCGCGCGACATCGACGATGGCGGGGTGGTCGGCCGCCTGCTGGCGGATTGGGAGGGCGATCTCAAACTGGGCGCCCTGGCGCTGCGGTTCTTCGGCGGCGTCCACTACCTCGCCCTTGCGGGCCAGGCGCCGGAGCTGGCGGCGCGGCTTCCCTCCACCGGCGGGACACCGGGCGACGAAGCATGGCCCGCGATAATCGGTGCCATCGACGCTCATCAGCCGTTGCTCCGACGGGCCATTTCCTCGCCACCGCAAACCAACGAGGTCGCCCGTTCTGCCGTACTGCTCGGCGGCTTTCTGCGTGTCGCAGCGCGGACAGGCCTTCCCTTGCGGCTGCGCGAGGTCGGATCCAGCGCGGGCCTCAATCTTTGCTGGGACCGCTATGCCTATGAGTTCGGTTCTCACCGCTGGGCGGGCCGTGATCCGGCGCTGACTTTGGCCGCGGATTGGTTGGGCGAGGCACCCGACCTCGAAGCGCCTGTTGCCGTGGCCGATCGCCGCGGCTGCGATCTCAGCCCGATCGATCTGACCAATTCCGACGCAAGACTCTGGCTCCAGGCCTATATCTGGCCCGACCAGGAAACGCGTCTTGCGCTGATGCGTCAGGCGATGCAAACAGCGCTAGCCATGCAGGTGAAAGTCGAGAAGGCCTCGGCCGCCGAGTGGACAATACGCCAACTCGCCGAGCGGCCCCTAGGTCAAACAACCGTGGTCTATCACTCAGTCGTCATGCAGTACTTTCCGCCTGCCGAACAATCGGCCCTTCTCGAATGGCCTAACCCATCCGGCAAAACCGCCGGAGCCGACCAGCCCCTTGCCAGGCGCCCGCATGGG
>CAZQLF010000361.1:0-3925 GCA_964594035.1 uncultured Rhodospirillaceae bacterium
GGCCTGCCCTATCTCGATGTGCTGCACCGGGTGAAGGAGGCGTTCCATCTGCCGACCTTCGCCTATCAGGTGAGCGGCGAATACGCGATGGTCAAGGCAGCAGCCGAGCGCGGCTGGCTCGACGGCGAACGCGCGATGGCGGAATCTCTGCTTGCCTTCAAGCGCGCCGGAGCGGACGGAATTCTTACTTATGCGGCGGTCGACATGGCACGGCGCCTGAAAGCTGGCTGAGCAACATGAACCGGGTTTTCTCCGCCGCGACCCTGATCGCGGCGCTTTTGTTTCTGGGCACCGTCTTGGGTGCCTGTGCACCGACAAATGACAACGTCCGGGTGATCCAGTCCGGCGGACCAGTGTTCGAGGTCACGGCGCGCGGCGGTTCTACCGTCAAACCCACGCCCCAGGCGAAGGGGCGCGGCATCATGGTGCTGGAAGGTGGTGGCAGCTACCTGGACGCAGCCACCGAGCTGACGGTAGCCCATGCCGGAGAGAAGCCAGTGCTGTGCCTGATCGACACGGCGGCGGACGGCAAAGGCGACCCTTATGACCGGTTCGATGCCTTCGACGGCGTCGACATGCTAACTCTCAACATCACACGCGATACGAACGACGATCCGAAGGTGCTCGAAGCGCTGCGCCGCTGCACGGGTTATTACTTCAATGGCGGAAACCCGGAGTTGCTCTCCAAGGGGCTGCTGGCCGGAGGCCACGACAGCCCGGCGCTCGCCATCATCCGTGAGCGCCATGACAATGCCGGGGCCGTGGTCGCCGGCACCAGCGCCGGCGCCATGATCGTGGGCCCGGTCACTCTCTGCGAATGCAGTTCCAAGAGCAGCATCGGTGCATTGACCACCGGCACGCTGTACCAGGCGCCCGCGTACCGCTTCACCGACAATGTTCTGATCGATGCCCATTTCTTCACCCACGGGCTGATCGGCCGCGAACTTTACGCGCTGGCCAAGACCGGCCTGCCGGCGAGCGTCGGCATCGACGAGACCACCGCGGTCGTGGTGCCTGCCGATGGCGGGTTGTGGCAGGTGATTGGATCCAGCGGCGTGGCCTTCATCCAGCGCGGGCCCGATGCGTCTACGACGCGACTGACGGGCTTCACGTTGAGCCTGCTGAATGCCGGCGACCGTTTCGATCCGGTGAGCGGGCATGTCGCCATGGCGACAGATCGCAAGCAGCAGGCGGTTGTCGGCGATCCGACTGCCGGGCCGCTGCAGATGGGCGGCATCTTCGATCCCGATACATTTCACAAACTGATCAGTGCATTCGCGGTGGCGCCCAATCCGGTGGCCCGGGGTTATGCGGAGTCAGAGGGGCTGGTCATTACGTTGCGCAAGCGGGCCGATACGCTGGTCTTCGGCGATGCCGGTACGCTCAGCGTCCTGAACCTCGATATCGAGATCACGCATTACTAAAGGCAAGTCGCTGATAGGCGCCTCACTTTGAAACGTGAGGCGATCAGATGCTAGCCGCGGCAGCGCTCGAAGAACCGCGCCAGGCAGAAATTGTACCAGGGTATGGTGCTGACTCGGCCGTGGAAGCCGACATGGCCGCCGCCCGAAGGGAACAGCGCCAACAGCTTCGGATTGCTTGCCCAGGCGAACTCGCGATAGGCGGCGAATGGGATCCACGGATCGTTCCGGGCGTGAATGACAAGCGTTGGTACGGCGATATCGGGAAGAAACGTCAGCGCCATGCAGCGGTGGTAATAGTCGAGCGCGCCAGCAAACCCGTTCCATGGCGCCAGGACGCGATCGTCGAAATCGAAGATCGTGCGCACCTCTGCCAGGGTCCGTATCTCTTCCTCGTTGAGCGCAGCCGCGCGCGTTTCGTCCTTCAGGCGCGCCAGCAGGTAACGGTGATAGAACACATTGCGCGGCCGCATCAGGCAGCGCCGCGCGGCATTGAGATCGATAGGCGCGGAAATGCTGGCCGCGCCCAGCACCATGGCGCGCCGGCCCGCTTCGCCCAGATATTTCAGCAGGACGTTGCCGCCAAGCGAAAAGCCCACGAGGAAGAGTCCGCGCCCGGCCAGCCGCCCATCGAGCGATCCGAGAACCAGGCGCAGATCCTCGCTGCGGCCCGCGTGATAGCGATAGCGGCACTGTCCTTGCGAGGGCCCTGCCCCTCTCAGATTGAGGCGCAAGACCGGGTAGCCCAGCGACAGGAAATATCGTGCGCTGGCGAGGACATAGCTGCTGTCCTCGCTGCCAGTGATGCCGTGGATCAGCATGACCAGCGGGCGCTCCCGGTTGCCAGTGGCGGCACTGCCCGCGGGGCTGTGCAACGTGCCGAGCAATACATCGCCGCTGCCATCGGCCGTGGGAAAGCTGACGCGTTGACCCGCCACCTCGGGCGCGGCGTGGGAGAGAATGGCACTGCGCAGCGTCTGCAGATCGCGCCCCCACCACGGAAGGCGGCTGCGAAAGGCGGGAAATGTCAGGTCCGGGCCAGCCACGAACGAACGATCTCGATCTGCTCCGGCGTGGTGAGAGAAGGTGCGTGGCCGGCGTCAGCGATCTCCACCACCTCCGCCTTGTCGGCCATGCGGCGCGCGGTTTCGGCGAGCAGCAGATCGGACGCGGCGCCGCGCAACACCAGCACCGGGCAGCGTACTTTGTCCCAGACCGGGGTCAGGTCGATGTCGGCGCTGACGGCAGCGCTGAAGCCGCGGGCGATGCCCGGGTCATAGGCGAGGCCAAGTTTGCCGTCAGGAAGGCGACGATGGCTGTGCTCGGCGAGGTGGCGCCACCCCGCATCGTCGATGGTGCCGAACCCGACATGGATCTCGCGAAGATAGGCTTCGACACCAGCCAGATCATCGAAACGCGGATCCTTGCCGACATAGCTGCCGATGCGCTGCAGCGCCGCTGCCGGTATGACAGGGCCGACATCGTTCAGCACCAGACGGCGGATCGGCGATTGCGGCTGGGCGGCCAGCATCATGCCGACCAACCCGCCCATGGAGGTTCCGATCCAATCGACCTGCTCGGTATCCAGCCGGGACAGCAGCACAGTCGCATCGGCGCAATATTGCGGATAGCCGTAAACCGCGGGCTCGCGGAGCCAGTCGCTCTGTCCGCGGCCGGCCATGTCGGGACAGATGACCCGGCGCCCGGCGGAAAGCGACGCGGCGAGCCGGTCGAAATCCCGTCCGTTGCGGCTAAGCCCATGCACGCAGACAACAGGCGGAGCCGCTGAAGGTTGAGCCGGACGCCAATCGACATAGGCCATGCGGTGAAAGCCGGCCAGGGATAGACAGCGCACATAACCCGCCTGCATGGACATCGGCGCACCCCTCATGCTAGGCAATCTCCGCTGCTGCGGCGCCTTGCCTTGTATTCCCCGACCGACCCTGGTTGCCCCATGCCGTGCGTTCCATTCGGCCCTTCTGAACTGCGTCTTGCAAGAGAGTCGGCGTGACCGAGACGGCGCGCCATCGTCTTGGAGTTCTGCTGGTCGCGGGTGCTGCAGTATGGTGGAGCACCGGCGGTATCTTCATCCGATCGGTCCATACCGATCCCTGGACAACCATATTCTGGCGCACGGCCTCGGCGGCGGCGACCATCTTCCTGTTCCTTGCAATTCGCAAGCGCAGCGCCGTCTTCGACCATTTTCGAGAGATCGGCTGGCCTGGCGTGATCATCGGCCTCTGCTTCTGCGGCGCATCGACCTGTTACATCCCGGCAGTCCTTCTCACCTCCGTTGCCAATGCGTTGATCCTGCAAAGCCTGTCGCCCTTCATCGCGGCCCTGCTCGCCTTTGTGCTCCTTGGCGAGCGCCTCGACATGCGCACATTCTTCGCAATGCTGGTCTCCGTCTTTGGGGTCTATGTCATGGTGGCCAAGAGCGTGGGCGGAGGCTCCTACCTCGGTAATGCGCTGGGTGTTTGCATCGGCGTCTTCTACGCCATCGC
>CAZQLF010000362.1:0-3859 GCA_964594035.1 uncultured Rhodospirillaceae bacterium
TATTCGGCGCGCTCCCAATCGGTGATGTGGGTGCGGAAGCGCTGCAATTCATGGCGTTTGACCGCCAGATAGCATTTCAGGAAATCCGCCCCCAGCATCTTGCCGAACACCGCATCGGCGCCAAGATTGGCCAGCGACTGCTCCAGGCTGCGCGGCAGCTTTACATGTGCCGGATCGTCCTCGCTCGGCCCCTTCGACTGGGCCTGCAGCTTGAGCTTGTTCTGGATCCCCAGCAGGCCCGCGGCCAAGGTGCCCGCCGCCGAGAGATAGGGGTTGGCCATGGCCGAGGCGCCGCGCATCTCGTGGTGCGTGGCGGAGTCACCTGTTGCCTTCGTACGCACCAGCGCCGAGCGGTCCTCGATGCCCCAGCTGATGTTTGACGGCGCGAAGGTGTGGGGCTTGATACGGTGATAGCAATTGGGCGTCGGACCGATGAGGGCCATCAGCGCCGGCGCATGTTTCAGAATACCGGCAGCGAACTGGCGGGCCACCTGTGAGAGCCCGTCTTTGTCCTCGGTATCGACGAAGGCGTTCTTGCCGGTCTTGCGGTCGATCAGGCTGACATGGAAATGGCAGCCGGATCCCGCTGTCGTTGCCGCCGGCTTCGACATGAAGGTGGCGAGATAACCTTCCAGATGCGCCACCTCCTTCACCGTGTTGCGGAAAGTGAAGGCCTTGTCGGCCGCGGCGATGCCGGTGCCGGGGCCATAGACGATCTCGAATTGCGATGCCGCGTATTCGCAGTTGTGGGTGATGACATCGACGCCGATGCCGAGCAGGTTGCGCACGATCGCTTCGGCAACCGGCGCCCAGGTGTTGCGGGTGGTGTTGAAGATATGCACGCCGCCGAACAGCGGCTGATGGGTATCCTGGGTCAGCACATAGAACTCGTACTCATGACCCATCATCACGTCGTAGCCCATGGAGGCTGCCGTCTCGAGCAGGCTCTTCAGCACATAGCGGGGCGCTGCCTTGATCGGCGAACCATCCTTGAAATGCACGTCGCAGACGACCTTGGCCGTGTTCGTCTTCCACGGCACGCGGCGCAGCGTCGAGAAATCGGGGAACAGGTTGGAATCGCCGTAATTGATTTCCTCGTTCAGGCCCGTGCCGGAGATGACGTTGGACGCGGTATCGAGGCCGAGGATGCCGCCATACATGTTCAGGCCCTTGCGCGCATACCCTTCCACGGCATGCAGCGGCACGAGCTTGGAGCGCGAGATGCCGTGCAGGTCCGGCAGCTCGAAGCGCACGAATTCGATCCCGTCGCTCTCCAGCCGGGCGACCGCCTGGGCAATATCGTCTTTGGCCTTGGCCATGAGGAAACCCCGTTCTTGGCGTAAGGGCGCGCGGCCTTCTTCTCATTGTCCTTTGGCTGCGGCAGCGAAAGCTAGCGCGACATTTCTTGGAGCTTCAACAGAATTGTTGTCACTTGCAACGCCGCACGGCCGTCCGCAGACTTGAATTCTCGATACGGAGGGGGACAACCATGCGTCTTGCGGGCAAGCGCGCCTTCATCAGCGGGGCCGGTGGTGGCATCGGCGAGGCCACGGCGCTGAAATTTGCTGCCGAAGGGGCACGCATCATCGCTGGCGATATTCGCCGTGACGCCGCCGACGCGGTTGCGGCCCGGATCAAGAAATCGGGCGGCGAAGCCGTTGCCGTCTCCGGTGATATCGCCGATCCGGCCGCCTGCCAGGCCATGATCGATCAGGGCGCTGCATTCCTCGGCGGGCTCGACATCATGTTCAACAATGCCGGCATCGTGCTGGCCGACGACAAGGGGCCGCTCGATACGCCGATGCCGGTCTGGGACAAGACCATCGCCGTCAACCTGACCGGCGTGTTCCTCGCCTGCAAATACGGCATTCCGCATCTCTTGAAAGCAGGCGGCGGTTCAGTGGTGAACAATTCTTCGGTCGTGGCGCTGGTGGGCTCGGCCTATCCCCAGCTTGCCTACACCGCGGCCAAGGGCGGCGTACTGTCGATGACGCGCGAGCTCGCCATCATGTATGCGCGCAGGAAGCTGCGCTTCAACGCGGTCTGTCCGGGCCCGGTGAACACATCGATGGTCAACGCCTTCATCACGCAGGAATCGAATTGGGAATCGCGCCGGCCCTATATGCCCATGGGGCGGATCGGCACCGTCGAGGAAGTGGCGAACCTCGTTGCCTTCCTTGCCTCAGACGAGGCCTCCTACATCACCGGTGCTGCCTATGCCGCCGATGGCGGCATTTCTGCTGCCTATGTCGTCAGCGATGAGGAGGCCCCGTAAGGGAGCAATCTAGCGGCGTTCAGGGGCCCATGGTCCGCCCGCGGAAATATCACGCGGGATCGGCAATCCCGTGCAGGCGATGATTGAGGGGAGCCAGTGCTGCCTGCGCCTCGCGATAGATGGCAAACATCCTGTCGTAAAGCGCCTGGCGCTTCGGGTCGGGCTCGCAGCGATCGAGCACGGAGACGCAGGCTTTCACCGCTTCCTTCGGGCTTGCGTAGAATCCGACACCAATACCGGCCACCAACGCCGTCCCGAAGGAGGCATCGCCATTGCCAGGCCGCTCCACCACGAGACCCGTAACATCGGCGATGATCTGGCGCCACGTCGTACTGCGCGCCCCGCCGCCCATCAGCTTGATGACGCCGAAGGAGAGGCCCAGGTCGCGCGCCGCGCGCAGCAAATCGCGGATTGAATAGGCAATGCCCTCATAAAGCGCGCGAGCAAAATGCGCGCGGTTGTGGCGCATGGTCATGCCGATGAAATCGCCGCGCAGCAACGGATCCCAATAGGGTGCGCGCTCGCCCAGCAGATAGGGATGAAAGATCAGGCCTTCCGAGCCGGGCGCAACCTCGCCAGCGAGCCTGTCCATCTCGGCGAAGGCGGCTTCGCCCGCCTCGTCGTCTGGGCTCGCCACCTTTTCGTCCTTTCGCAAGAACATGGTGTCGCGCAGCCAGCGATGGGCCGAGGCGCAGGAGTTGGTGCCGGTCGCGGTGTAATACATGCCCTCGACGATATGCGGGTAGCAGGAGATCGGCGGATGCACGCTCGGACCCTGCACCGCCAGGAACAGCACGGCAGAGGTTGCGATCTTGATGGCGCCAATCCCGGGTTCGATGGCACCCACGCCGAAGAATTCCACCGTCGTGTCATTGGAGCCGCAGACAACCGGCGTGCCGGCGGCAAGCCCCGTCTCCTGGGCTGCTTTCGCCGTCACCGTGCCGACCACGTCGCTCGGCCTCACCAGCTCCGGCAGGGTTTCCATCGGCCAGCCGATGAGGGTGCAGATTTCCGGGGACCAGTTCTTCGTCCTGTCATCGGCCATCAGCGCCCCGATGGCATCGCTGTAATCCGTCTCCCATGTGCCGGTGAGCCGCGAGCGCAGATAATCCTTTGAGATATAGAGCCGCCGCACGCGCCTGATCGCGTCGGGTTCGTGGCGCTGCAGCCATTTCAGCATGGCAAGCGTCCAGGTCGGGTTCACCCGGTTCAGCGACGTTTTAATGATGAAATCGCCGGCCTGTTCATGCAGCGCGCGCGCTTCCTCGGCGCTGCGCTGGTCGCTCCACATGATGGCCGGGCGGATGACCTGATCCTGCGCATCGGTCAGCACCGGAATATGCGCGCCGCCGGAAAGTCCGATGCCGGCGATCTCGCCGGGCCTGATTTTTGCTTCGGCGAGGGCGGTGGGTACGGCGCGGCAGAGGGCGGCATACCAATCCGCCGGATTCTGTTCCGACCAGCCGAATTTCGGCGTGCTCGTGGTGTAACTGTGGGAGCCCTCGCCAGCGAGGCTGCCGTCGCGGCGGATGATGGTCGCCTTCAGGCTGCCGGCGCCGAGATCGATGCCGAGAAGATGGGTGC
>CAZQLF010000363.1:0-3858 GCA_964594035.1 uncultured Rhodospirillaceae bacterium
GCGCCCGGCGCGAGGCGCAGCTCGACGAGCTGCTTGCGGAATTCTCGATTGCCCATCTGCGCCAGGCGCCCGCATTGGCGCTGTCCGGCGGCGAGCGCCGGCGCTGCGAGATCGCGCGCGCACTGGCGACCAGGCCTGCCTTCATGCTGCTGGACGAGCCGCTCGCCGGCATCGATCCGATCGCCGTCGGCGACATCCGCGATCTGGTGTCGCATCTCAAGGACCGCGGCATCGGCGTGCTGATCACCGATCACAACGTGCGCGAGACTCTGGAAATCGTCGACCGCGCCTACATCCTGCATGAGGGGCAGGTGCTGCGCGAGGGTTCGCCCTCGGAGATCGTGCTCGACGAGAATGTGCGGCGCGTCTATCTGGGCGAGCGTTTTACACTCTAAGAGGGCTCATGGCCGCGATCGGTTCGCGCCTCGGTCAGCAGACGGCCCAACGACAGGCCATTGGCCTGACGCCCGCGCTCCAGCAATCGATCAAGCTGCTCGAACTTTCCAGCCAGGCCCTGGCCGAGCTTGTGGCCGAGGCGGTGGCGGAAAACCCGCTGCTGGAATGGGCGGAAGAACCGGTCGCCGCACGGCGCAAGCCGGCAAAGCCAGCGCATGCAGCCCGCAAATCCCGGCCTTTACCCACGGGCCTTGCCCGCCTCTTTGCCAATGCAAGCCGGCGCGCAAGTACCTCGGGCGGCGAGGTGCCGGCCGACCTGCCGGCGGGCGAACCCAGCCTGCAGGATCATCTGCTGCAGCAGCTTGGTGCCGATGTGGCCGATGCCGAAGACCGGGCGATCGGCCGCGCGCTGATCGAATCGCTGGATGAGGCTGGCTACCTCACGGCCGATCCCGACGAGCTCGCCACAAGGCTGAAGGTCCGACCGGCGCGCCTGGCGCGCATCCTTTCGAGACTGCGCCAGTTCGATCCGGCCGGTGTGTTCGCGCGCGATCTCGCCGACTGCCTTGCCCTGCAGCTTGCCGAGCACGGCCGGCTCGACGCGCCGATGATGATTCTGCTTGAGCATCTCGATCTGCTCGCTGCCGGCGACCGCAAGGCATTGATGAAGCGCTGCGGTGTCGATGCCGCAACGCTCGATGCCATGATCGCAGCACTGCGCCGCTTCGATCCGCGTCCAGGCCTCGCTTTTGACCGGGCAAGTGTGGCCAGCGTTGTTCCGGATCTCACCATCGAGCGCGGGGGCGATGGCGGCTGGTCGATCGAACTCAGCAGTGGACCGCGCCTGTCGCTGAACGAACGTTATCCCGTGCCGGCAGGTGGCGATGCCGCGGCGGTCCGTTACCTGAAGGAGCGGCGCAGTGCTGCCCAGTGGCTGCTGCGCGCCCTCGACAAGCGCAGCGAGACATTGCTGCGCGTGGTCCATGAGATCGTTGCCCGGCAGGGCGATTTTCTGGATGGCGGCGGTGCAGTGCTGAAGCCTCTCTCGCGCCGGCAGATCGCCCAACGGCTCGATCTGCATGAAAGCACGGTCAGCCGCGCCATCGCCAACAAGTACGCGGCAACGCCGCGCGGCATTGTGACGCTCGCCGATTTCTTCGCGATTCGGCTGTCGGCCGCGAAGGAGGAGGCTGGCCATGCCCCGGTGGCCGTGCGCGCCCGTCTCCGGCATCTGATCCAAGCCGAGGCCGCGGGCGAGCCCCTCAGCGACGAGGCGCTGGCCCAAAAGCTTCGCAGCGAGGGGATCGATGTGGCCCGCCGCACGGTCGCGAAGTACCGCCAGATGCTGAAAATTCCCACGGCGGCGCGGCGCCGGGCAGAAAAATCCTTGTCTTCAGCGGGGCGGCATTCCACATGAAAAAGGTAGCTCAATCAAGGGCATGGGCCTTCGCTTGACAGCCCAAACCGGCGCCCCTATGGTCTGCCGCCTTTGCGCCGGCGGGCAACCGACTGTCAGGTGCCGGCACCGCCCGGAACCCGGGATTCTATCCAATGAATCTGATTGTCAAAGGCCAGCAGATCGATGTGGGCGATGCGTTGCGCGAGCATGTGCGTGACAGCCTGGATGACGTTTTCGGCAAGTATTTCGGCGATGCCATCGACGCCACGGTGACATTTTCGCGCGATGCGCATCTCTATCGCGCCTCGATCAGCGCCCATGTCGGGCGCGGGATCATGGCGCAGAGCGAAGCCCTGGCCGATCAGCCCTATGTTGCCTGCGACCAGGCGCTCGACCGCCTGGCCAAGCGGCTGCGCCGGCACAAGCGCCGGCTGCGCGATCACCACAAGACGCCGGTCGAGGTGGAGAGCGCCGGTCTCTATGTGCTGTCGGGCGAAGCGGGGAACAGCGAATCGCCGGCCGAGGCGGACGATGGTGCGCCCATGGTGATCGCCGAAATGAAGACCGATATTGCCACCTTGTCCGTCAGCGAGGCCGTAATGCGCCTGGACCTCGCCAATGACGGTGCGCTGATGTTCGTCAACCGCGCCCATGGCGGCCTCAACATGGTCTATCGCCGCCCGGATGGAAACGTCGGCTGGGTCGACCCCAAGGGCAACAATGCCGGCAACAGCGCCGGCCGCAGCGCCGGCGCCTGAACGTCGAGCCGCATCGGGGCGCGCTTACAAGAGGGACGTTATGAATATCGCAGATTTGATCAGCCCGGCGGCCGTCGTGCCCCGGCTCAGGGTTGGCGGCAAGAAGCAGTTGCTGCAGGAGCTGGCCAAGCGCGCGGCGGAGCTGTCGGGCTTCGGCGAGCGGCAGATTTTCGACGTGCTGCTGGAACGCGAGCGGCTGGGGTCGACCGGCGTTGGCAACGGCATCGCCATTCCCCATGGCCGCCTGCCGGGCTTGCAGCGCCTCCATGGTCTGTTCGCCCGGGTCGAACCGCCGGTCGATTTCGATTCGGTGGACCAGCAGCCGGTCGACCTCGTCTTCCTTCTGCTGGCACCCGAGGCCGCCGGCGCCGACCACCTGAAGGCGCTGGCGCGGGTTTCACGCCTGCTGCGCGATGCCCAGGTCTGCGAAAAGCTGCGGGGCGCGGAGAGCCGCGATGCGCTCTACGCCCTGCTGACCGAGGCGCCCGCGAGCCACGCGGCTTAGGGGACAACCGCAGCAGCTTCGCGCTGCTGTCAGGACGCGGCACATCTGATATCGTTCCAGCCGAATTCAGGGCGGCCGGACTGCGCCGGCAAGGGAGATTGCGGCCTTGTCTTTGTCGCTGTTGATCAAGCTGCTTGTCATCGCAAGCTTCATCGCCTCGGCAATGTATGTGCACTACCGGGGCGAGGCGCGGCTTTCCTTTGCGCGCCAGCTGGGCGACCACTCGACACTCTTTGCGCCGCTCAATTGGCTTCTCTACACGTTTTCGGCAGTGCCCAACCGGCCGGTCCTGGACCTCGCCGATTTCCCCCAGCTCAAGCCCCTGCTCGACAATTGGCAGATCGTCCGCGACGAGGCGGCGCTGTTGCAACAGCAGGGCGCGGTGCGCGCCTCCGACAAACATGACGATATCGGATTCAATTCGTTCTTCCGCACGGGCTGGAAGCGCTTCTACGTCAAGTGGTACGACGATCCGCTGCCCTCGGCACGGCGCCATTGTCCGCGCACCGTGGCCCTGGTGAACAGCATCCCCAGCATCAAGGGTGCGATGTTCGCCTCATTGCCGCCAGGAGCATCGCTGGTGGCGCACCGCGATCCCTTCGCCGGATCGGTCCGCCTGCACCTTGGCCTGATCACGCCGAACGACGACCGCTGCCGCATCTATATCGACGGCACGCCCTATAGCTGGCGCGATGGCGAGGCGGTCGTCTTCGACGAGACCTATATTCACAAGGCGTACAACGATACCGACAAGCAGCGCATCATCCTGTTCTGCGATGTTGAGCGGCCGATGCGCAGTC
>CAZQLF010000364.1:0-3850 GCA_964594035.1 uncultured Rhodospirillaceae bacterium
TGCCCAGGCTGTTCGCCATTTCGACATAGAGGGCGCGTGCCACCATCGTATCCAGTACTTGCTGGGGCACGCGCATCTGCCTGGCGAGTTCGTCAGTAAACTGACCGCCCAGGAGTCGCGACAGGCTCGCCCGCTTCTGGTCGTACTCGCGCTGGTAGTCCGGCAATGTGATCTTGGTATCGCCAATGGTCGCCACGGTGGGTATGGCCGGCGCCTGATGCAGCACGTCGCCGATGCCCCAAATGCCAAAGGCAATGACCAGGCAGAAGAACAGGACCTTGATGACCCAGGACGAGGCTTTGGAGCGGATGAACTGAAGCATGGCGATCCGAATTTCGAAGAAAGACGAGCCCCGTCAACAAGGCAGGCCGGCCGGCGAGGGGCGGCATCATAGGGGCCGCTCCATCCCCGGGCAAGGACGGCAGGTCCGCTTGCGCACGCTCGCCTCGGGGCGGTCAAACGGCTGCAATAGAACGGTTTTCGCTTGCGCCAGGACATGCTACTCAGCCGCCGCAGCCGATGGGAGAGAGCCGACATGACCAAACTGCGGCCGCTGATTGCCGGCAACTGGAAGATGAATGGGCTGAAGGCCGACGGGCTGGCGCTGGCCCGTGCTGTTGGAGCCGGGGCTGCAGGGATCTCCGCCGAACTTCTGGTCTGTCCGCCGGCGACACTGCTTGCCGGCGTTGGCGAGGCCCTGGCTGGCAGCGCTGTCGGCCTGGGTGGCCAGGATTGTGCGGCGAGCACTCCCGGCGCGCATACCGGGGACATCGCGGCTGCCATGCTGGCCGATCTCGGCTGCCGCTATGTCATTGTCGGGCATTCGGAACGGCGCAGCGATCATGGCGAAACGGACACGACCGTGCGTGCCAAGGCAGAGGCGGCGCTGGCCGCGGGCCTTGTTCCCATCGTCTGTCTGGGCGAAACCGAGGCGGAGCGCGACCGCGGCGAGGCGCTGACGGTCGTCGCGCGCCAGCTCGCCGGATCGCTTCCCCAGCAGGCAAACGCAGCGAATACCGTGGTGGCCTATGAGCCGGTTTGGGCCATCGGAACCGGGCGTACGCCATCCAACACCGATATCGTTGCCCTACATGCCCATTTGCGCCGCGAGCTGACGAAACGCTCGACCGAGGCTGCCGCCATCCGTCTGCTTTATGGCGGCTCGGTCAAGCCGGCCAATGCGAAGGAGATCCTGCAGCTGGCCGATGTGAACGGCGCCCTGATCGGGGGCGCCAGCCTGAAGGCCGAGGATTTCCTGGCAATTGCCCGTTCCTGTCCCATGTGAAGGTCCTGGCGTCCGGTCGCCTCACGTTGAAACAACCTGATCCGATCTTGCTCTAGCCTTGGCGGGGCAAAGGCAGTAAAAGGCGCCGCGGAAGCGTAAAGGGCTGCAATGCTACAGGTTGTTCTGGTTATTCATCTGATGATCGCGATCGCGCTCATCGCCGTCATTCTGATGCAAAAGAGTGAGGGCGGCGCGCTCGGTATCGGCGGCGGCGGCATGTCGAACTTTATGACAGGACGCGGCACCGCCAATGTCCTGACCCGCACCACGGCCATCCTGGCGGGCTGTTTCATGCTGACCAGCGTTCTGCTCGTGATTATCCCGCGCCTGGGGACCCAGGCCCCCTCGATCATTCCCGAGACCACGAATTCCTCGGTGCCGCTGCCCACGCCGGCGCCGGCAGCCCCGCAGCCCACGGCGCCTGCGCCCACCCAGCCGGCAGCGCCCGCGACTCCGACCGGCCCCACGGTCCCCTCGGGTCAATAAAATTATTTCTGCGACATGAGCAGCCGGGGCTTGCCCGCACGCAAGCCCGCGGGCGATATTGTCCGCCCATGACGCGGTATATCTTCATCACCGGCGGCGTGGTCTCCTCCCTTGGAAAAGGCATCTCGGCAGCGGCTCTCGGAGCCCTGCTGCAGGCGCGCGGCTTCAAGGTCCGCCTGCGCAAGCTCGACCCCTATCTCAATGTCGATCCGGGCACGATGAGCCCGACGCAGCATGGCGAAGTCTATGTGACCGATGACGGGGCGGAGACCGATCTCGACCTCGGGCATTACGAGCGCTTCACCGGCGTGCCGGCCCGGCGCAGCGACAACGTCACCACGGGACGCATCTATTCGACGGTGATCGCCAAGGAACGGCGCGGCGACTATCTCGGCGCGACGGTGCAGGTCATTCCCCATGTGACGGACGCCATCAAAGAATTCATCTGCGCCGATGCCGATGATGTTGATTTCCTGGTCTGCGAAATCGGCGGCACGGTGGGCGATATCGAGAGCCTGCCCTTCCTGGAAGCCATCCGCCAGTTGGGCAACGAATTCGGGCCCGAGCGCGCGCTGTTCGTGCATCTGACCCTGGTGCCGTGGATCCCGGCGGCGGGCGAGCTGAAGACGAAGCCGACCCAGCACTCGGTCAAGGAGCTGCAGAGCGTCGGTATCCAGCCCGGCATCCTGCTTTGCCGCTGCGATCGGGAAATCTCGCGCGAAGCCCGGCGCAAGATCGCCCTTTTTTGCAACCTCCGGCCCGAGGCGGTGATCCAGGCCCTCGATGTCGACACGATCTATCAGGTGCCCGCGGCCTATCACGCCGAAGGGTTCGATACGCAAGTCTGCCGCCATTTCGGCCTGAGCGCGCCGGAACCCGATCTCAGCGCCTGGCGCCATGTGGTTGAACGTGTCCGCGAGCCGGAGAGCGAGGTCAACATCGCCGTCGTCGGCAAATACACGAGCCTGCTGGACTCCTATAAGTCGCTGGGCGAGGCGCTCGCCCATGGCGGCATCGCCAACAATGTGAAGGTGCGGCTCAACTGGATCGATTCCGAGATCTTCGAGCGCGAAGACACGGTCCAGCATTTGGAAGGCGTGCACGGCATCCTGGTGCCCGGCGGTTTCGGCGAGCGCGGAGCGGAAGGCAAGATCCAGGCGGCGCGCTTTGCTCGCGAGCGATTGGTGCCCTATTTCGGCATCTGCTTCGGCATGCAGATGGCGGTGATCGAGGCGGCGCGCAACCTGGCCGGCATTCCGACCGCAGGCTCCACGGAGTTCGGGCCGACAAAGGACCCGGTTGTGGGTCTGATGACCGAGTGGGTGCGTGGCAACAGCCTCGAGCGGCGCAACGAGAGCAGCGATCTCGGTGGCACGATGCGGCTTGGCGCCTATGACGCCCATCTGAGCAAAAACAGCCAGGTCGCCCAGATCTATGGCAGGGATTGGATCAGCGAGCGGCACCGCCATCGCTACGAGGTGAACATCAACTACAAGGAACGGCTGGAAGCGGTCGGGATGCGCTTCTCCGGCATGTCACCCGACGGCATCCTGCCGGAAATCGTCGAGCGGCCGGATCATCCCTGGTTCATCGGGGTGCAATACCATCCGGAGCTGAAGTCGAAGCCCTTCGACCCGCATCCCTTGTTCACGGCATTCATCGGCGCCGCCGTCCAGCAATCGAGACTGGTCTAACTTCCCTCGCTCGCGAAGCGGGGGAGCGAATTGCTGTGGCGTCTGGCTCCAGGGCCGACCTCTGCTATAAGGACGCCATGAATTCGACGTCTCCCAAGCCACGTCATGTGACAGTCGGCAATCTCGTGCTCGGCAACGACCGGCCGCTGGCCGTCATCGCCGGCCCTTGCCAGCTGGAAAGCCGGGCGCACGCCCGCGAGATGTGCCAGGCGCTGGTGGAGATGACGGCGAAGCTCGGCATGGGCCTGATCTACAAGACCTCCTTCGACAAGGCGAACCGCACCTCGCTGGACGGCGCGCGCGGCATTGGCATGGAGAAGGGCCTGCCGATCCTGGCCGAACTGCGAGAAAGTTTCGGCGTTCCGGTGCTGAGCGATGTGCACAG
>CAZQLF010000365.1:0-3850 GCA_964594035.1 uncultured Rhodospirillaceae bacterium
ATCGACGCCGTTCAGGAACGTCTCGGCAGTTTTCGCATCGTCCGTGACGATCGCCTCCGTGTGATGCGAGCCGTGGCGGGCGATATGGGCGAGCGCGCCATTTACACCATCGACCACGGCAATCGACAGGATCGCATCGAGATATTCGGTATCCCAATCGGCCTCGGCCGCCGCTTTGATCCGGCTATCGATCTTCCGCGCGGCCTCATCGCCGCGCAGCTCGCAGCCCGCGGCGATCAGGTCGTCGGCAATTTCCTTCAATTGCTGTGCAGCGATAGCGCGATCGATGAGCAGGGTCTCCGTCGCCCCGCACACGCCGGTGCGCCGCATCTTGGCGTTGAGCACGATTCTGCGCGCCATGGCGGGCTTGGCGGCACGATCGACATAGGTGTTGCAGAGCCCATCGAGATGGGCGAACCCGGGAATGCGGCTCTCCTTCTGCACCCGGTCGATCAGCCCCTTGCCGCCCCGCGGCACGATGACATCAATGAGATCGCTCAAACCCAGCATCACGCCGACCGCGCGCCGGTCGGCTGTGGGCAGCACTTCGACCGCCGCACCCGGCAGGCCGCTTTCCTTCAGCGCCTGGCGAAAACAGGCGAGGATCGCGGTGGCGGATCGCCTGCTTTCCGAGCCGCCGCGCAGGATGGCGGCATTGCCAGCACGCAGACACAGGGCGGCGGCATCGGCCGTCACATTGGGCCGCGATTCATAGATGATGCCGATGACGCCCAGCGGCACCGCAACCCGGCTGATTTTCATGCCGTTAGGCCGCGTCGTTTCCCACAAGGTACGCCCCAGCGGGTCCGGCAGGTTTGCCACCACCTCGACGCCCTTGGCCATCGCCTCGAGGCGCTCATCGTTCAGGTGGAGGCGATCGAGCATGGCATGGCTCATGCCGCCTTTCTCTGCCGCGGAAAGATCGGAGCCGTTCGCTTCGGCGATGCCCTTGGCATGCTGACGGATGAACCCGGCCGCCGCCAGCAGGGCGCGGCTGCGCTGCTCGGCGCCGGCTTCGGCCAACACAGCGGCCGCCTTGCGCGCGGCCACGGCGACGGCGCGCACCGATTGTTCGAGATTCTGGTCTGCGCCCAGGTCGGCCAACTTGTCGGTCATCCGCCCACCACCAGATCGTCGCGATGGATCATCTCGTCGCGGCCACGGTAGCCGAGGCGCGCTTCGATTTCACGGCTCTTATGGCCCATAATGCGCCGGGCATCAGCCGCGGAATAGGCTGAAAGCCCGCGCGCGATCTCGCGGCCCTGTTTGTCCAGCACGCGCACCGCATCGCCGCGCTCGAACTCCCCCTCCACGCCGGCAACGCCGGCGGGAAGCAGGCTCTTGCCTGACGCCAGCGCCCGCAAGGCGCCATCATCGACCGTGACGCTGCCGACGGGCTTCAGCGAGCCCGCGATCCATTTCTTGCGCGCCGTGCGGGGCGAGCCCGTGGGTTGGAACCAGGTGCAACGGGCACCCTCGGCGATGGCCGCGATGGGATGCATGATGCGGCCATCGGCGATCGCCATGCGGCAGCCCGCACCGATGGCGATCCGCGCGGCGGCAAGCTTCGTCACCATCCCGCCGCTGGAATAACCGGGCAGGGCCTCGCCCGCCATGGCCTCGATATCGGCGGAAAGGTCGGCCACCTCATCGATGTGGCTCGCTTTCGCATCCAGCTTCGGATCGGCGGTGTAAAGCCCGTCGATATCCGACAGCAGGATCAGCGCATCGGCCCCAATCATGGCGGCGACCCGCGCGGCGAGGCGATCATTGTCACCGAAGCGGATCTCGCTGGTGGCCACCGTGTCGTTCTCATTGATCACCGGTACGGCCAGCAGCTTCAGCAGCGTCGTCAACGTCGCGCGCGCGTTCAGATGGCGGCGCCTGTCTTCGGTATCTTCGAGCGTCAGCAGCACCTGGGCGACGGTCAGGCCGTGGCGGGCGAGTGCCTCCTGATAGGCGTGGGCCAGACGAATTTGCCCGGTGGCGGCCGCCGCCTGTTTTTCTTCCAGCCGCAGCGAGCCTTCCGGCAGATCGAGATGCCGGCGCCCGACGGCAATCGCCCCGCTGGAGACCAGGATCACGTCCTTGCCGTCAGTGCGGAGTGCTGCGACATCGTCGGCCAGCGCCTCCAGCCAGCGCCGGCGAATCCCGCCCGAGGTTTCGTCCACCAGCAGGGCCGAGCCGATTTTCACGACCACGCGCCGGGCGGATGTCAAATTCTTGCCGGCTGTCAGGGGCTTCCCCGTCATGCGTCGGAGGGTGCGCGTTCGGCCGCTTTCGCCGCGGCTTTTCTGGCTTTTTCCGCTGCCAGTTCTTCGCGGCGCGCCTCCACCATGGCGAAGGCCGCCTCAAGCAGTTCCGGCAGGCCCTTGCCGCTGACGCCGGAGATCCTGAACAGCTTCGCCTTGCTGCCCGCCTTCTTCATCGCGCCGGACAAGGCGCGGCCCTTGCGCTCGATATCCTTGGCGTCCAGCGCATCGATCTTGTTGAGAGAAACGAGTTCCGGCTTTTCCAGCAGGGCGGGGCTATAGGCCTCGAGCTCGCCGCGCACGGTGCGATAATCCTCGGCCACATCATCCTGCGTGCCATCGACGAGATGGATGAGGGCGGCACAACGCTCGACATGGCCGAGGAAACGATCGCCAAGGCCCGCGCCTTCATGGGCGCCCTCGATCAATCCCGGAATATCCGCCAGCACGAATTCGCGTGCGCCCTTGCGCACGACGCCCAGCTGCGGGTTCAGGGTGGTGAAGGGATAGCCGGCGATCTTCGGTTTCGCGCGGCTGAGGGCCGCCAGCAGCGTGGATTTCCCGGCATTGGGCAATCCCACCAGCCCGACATCGGCGATCAGTTTTAGGCGCAGCCAGACCCAACGCTCCTCACCCGGCCAGCCCGGCTCGTAGTTGCGCGGCGCGCGGTTGGTGGAGGATTTGAAATGGGAATTGCCGCGCCCGCCATCGCCGCCCTTGGCCAGCACCACGCGCTGCCCCGGTTCGGTCAGGTCGTAGAGCAGCGTCGCGCGGTCCTCGTCCAAAATCTGGGTGCCGACAGGCACCTTCAGCACCAGCGTCTTGCCGGCGGGGCCGCTGCGGTCCTTGCCCATGCCGTGATGGCCGCGGGCTGCGCGAAAATGCTGCTGGTAGCGATAGTCGATCAGTGTGTTCAGATTGGGCACGGCTTCCACGACGATGTCGCCGCCGCGCCCGCCATCCCCGCCATTCGGCCCGCCGAACTCGACGAATTTCTCGCGCAGGAAAGAGACAGCGCCAGCACCACCGGCGCCGCTGCTGACATAGATCTTGGCCTGGTCGAGGAATTTCATCGATCAGCCGCGGGCATGCCCCAGATTTCCACCGTCATGTCCTTCGTGTGCATATGCGGTTGCGGCACCACGGTCATCGGCGGCAGGGGACCGGCGATGGAGGCCCGAACCGTATCGATGAAGGCGCGCGTCTCCTCCTCGGTCCCGTTCGAGGTGAAATAGGCAATGATCAGCTTGAGATCCGCCGTGGTCTTGCCGAAACCGCCCAGCAGATCCTCGAGATAGCTCATGGTGAACTGGGTCTGGGGCAGCAGCTGACCTGCCAGCACGACGTTGCCGGCGTTGGCGTTCGTGGCCCAGGGCACCTGGCCACCAAGCCAGATCTGGTCGCGCAGACGAATCGCCTGGCGATAGGGCAGCGGCACCGGCCAGTCCCAGACCCGCTTCGGCCAGCGGTCCTCGCGCGGAATGTACTTGTCGAAGCCGTTCCAGCTTTCGCGCATGGCCAGTACCTCGACCTTGGTGAGTGCGCCCTTGGGCCACAGCGCATGGCAGGGAACGACGGTCGCAACCGGTCCCGGCTCG
>CAZQLF010000366.1:0-3841 GCA_964594035.1 uncultured Rhodospirillaceae bacterium
AGGAGGAGGGGCTCGATCGCATCTTCCGCGAGGCGGGCTTCGAATGGCGCGAGCCGGGCTGCTCCATGTGTCTTGCCATGAATGCCGACAAGCTGGAGCCGGGCGAGCGCTGTGCCTCCACCTCGAACCGCAATTTCGAAGGTCGACAGGGCCGTGGCGGGCGCACGCATCTGATGAGCCCGGGCATGGCGGCAGCGGCCGCCCTCAGCGGCCACCTCGCCGACGTTCGCGATTTCCAGTAGCGCGATTACCAGTAAGTCCGCGCGCCGCTCGCTGCCGTCTGGCCTTATCATCCGGCCAGGCACAACCGGCGATGCGCCCTTCATCCAACGCGTCCATGAAGCCTCGATCCGCGGTGCGCCTACTGGCCTCTATAGCCGCGCGGAGCTCGAGAGTTGGGCGGTTGCTCTGCATGTAGATCGCTACAACCGCTCGATGACGTTCAACAGCGAGCAGTATTTCCTGGCCGAAGTCGAAGGCGAGGGCGGTAACCTCGCCGGATTCAGTTCATGGCGGCCGGGTGTGCTCATTGGCCTCTACATTCATCCGGCCTGGACCGGGCGTGGCGTGGCAAGCGTGCTGATGGATTGTGCGGAAGACGCGATCATCGCGGCCGGCGCGAACAGGATCGATCTTGCCGCCAGCGCCATTGCGTTGCCGTTCTACCAGAAGCGCGGCTATCGGCTCATTCGCCGGCGCGACTGGAAGACCCGTGGTGGGCTGATGGTCGAGGCCTTCGACATGGAGAAGGCGGTGGCCGTCGGAGGCTAGATTCCCAGATAGCGCGCGAGTGCAAACATCTTGGCGCCGCTATAGTCGGCATTGCCGGCGATGACGATCTTGCGGTCGCTTGGCTGGACCGCCACCGCGGCGGCCTCGGCATTTCCAGTCAGGAATCTCGTGACGATCCGTCCGCCGGCAAAGGTCGAATCGAGGCTGCCATCGTATTGATAGCGCGCCAGCGCGATGTTTCTGGCCGTGCCCCCTTCTCGACCAGACCGACCAGCAGCCAACGCTCCGTCTGGCGGTCATAGTGAACGGCGCAGGCCTGGCAGAGTGCTATCGGATAGTCGAGGTCGGCGAACGAGGTCGTTACGACCGGGCCGCGCGGCAACATCGGGCGGCCCGTGTGCACCTCCAATACGGAGAACAGGAATTGCGCCGGCGACGTCGAAAGATTGCCGGCGGCCAGGATGTTCCGGTTCGCGCTGACCGCCACGGACGCAAACTGGGCCGCCAGGCCGGGCATGGTGACAATGCCATGGTCGCCGAAGGTGGGGTCCAGCGAACCGTCTGTCCTGTAGCAAAGGGCGACGGGCTGCAAGGTTCCCGATGTGCCCGAGCCGAAGATGCTGCGGCCCACCACGACGAAGCCAAGGTCCTGATCGACGGCACCAAAGGCAACCGCGCCCAGGAACGAGGAAGCAAGTCCTGGCGCCGTCAGGACAACGCCTGCCGTGCCGAATGCGGGGTCCGGTGTTCCGTCGCTGCGCAGGGCCACGACCGTGATGTGGAGCGTGCGATCATGATGGCTCGGTCCGGCCAGAATAATTCTGCCGTCATGAGCGACGAAAACCGCTTGGGCGCGGCTCATGGGCAATGCCTCGAACAGGACGCAACCGTGGATGCCGAAGCCGGGATCGAGGCGTCGGGCAGCAAACGAAGAACGGTCATGATCGTGTCGTCGGCGCTGCTGGTCGTGACGTCACCAGCGAGTACGATCTTGCCGTCGCTCTGGAGCGCCATGGCGAGAACCTCGGAAGGCCCGCGCGCCAGCGGAAGGCGAAGCTCCCCGGGCGCGATTCCTGGACCGCCGCCAAATGCCGGATCGAGAAAGCCGTTGGGGTAGAACCGTGCGATGGCGATTGCCGAATGGCCGCCGAGCCGCGACCAGCCGGCGGCCAGGACCTTGCCGTCGGGCTGTACGGCCACGGCATTCGCGGCGGCATCGGCGCCGCCGAAGTCGGCGCCCGTCATGCCCAGCAAGCCGAACGTGCGATCGAGTGTGCCCGCGGTCATGTGATCCCCCTCGCAAGATGCCACACATACGCCAGCCAGGACTCAACCGCCGGTCAGGGCAATTCGTTTCCCCGGCCGACATTGACGATCATTTCCGCCAGATGCGGGCGAACATTCAGCAGCGCGTGGCGATAGGCAACCAGCCCCTCGACCAGGGCACCATTGCGGCCCATCAGCCGATCGGCGATCTGCACCATCCGGGTGTTGGGCCAGGCCTGCGCCCGCAGGTCGAGCAGCGCCAGGAAGGCATCTTTCTCGCGGCCGGGATTGTGCTGGGCCATCAGGATGGCAGCCGCCGCCGTCGAGCGCGACACGCCGGCATGGCAGTGGATCAACAGATGCGTGGCGTCGCCCGCTTCGTCCATGGCGCGGCCGAAAGCGAGCAGCTCTTCGATGTGCTCATCTTCCGGTGCCTGGGCGCCGAGGCTGCGGCTCATCACGTCGTCGAAGCGCAACGTCTGGCGACGATGGGGATGAAAGCGGTCGAAGGCCGGCGGGTCCGGCTCATAGGGATCGATGATCGACAGCACGTCGCTGACCCCGGCCTCGCGGTGCAGATCGAGCTCGGGAATGCCGCAGATGGTGATGTCGTAGCGAACCAGGGTCCGGATCATCGCATGCGTCTTCGCAGGTTGCGGTTTGCGTCCAAATAGGTGTGCCAGCCAGCGTGGCCAGGCCATCGGCGTGCTACGCCGCCTTGTTCATCGTGACGGTGCTCTTCGGTGAATTGCGCAGGGTCTGGTAAACGACACAATAACGCTCGGTCAGTTTCAACAGTGTTGCGAACTGCTCGTCGGTTGCATCGATATCGAGATCGAAGGCGAGGCGAATGTCGCGAAAGCCCACCGGCGCCTCCTTGGCCACGCCGAGCGTGCCGCGAAAATCGAGATCGCCCTCGGCGCGCACGGTGCCGCCGCGAAGGTTGAGGCCGAGCGCGGTTGCCACCGCATTTGCCGTGACGCCGGCGCAGGCGACCAGCGCCTCCAGCAGCATGTCGCCAGAACAGGCCGACAGCCCGTTGCCCCCGGTCGCCGGATGCAGCCCCGCCTCGACCAGCGCCTTGCCGGTCTCGACGCGGCAGGTGATGCCTTCGCCCAGGGAGCCGCTCGCTTTCAGCGTGATCACGGCCGAGTCCGGCATGTCGCGATATCGCTGCTTCAGCGGCGCCTGCATGTCCTTCAGACCTTGGGCGTCCATCGCATCCTCCTGATAACATCCTTGAATTCAGCTGGTGGCCACTATGCCAGATTCAATCGGTTGATCGCAGGGGCGCCGCAGTGGCCGCGATCAAAAAGGGAGTGTACCCCATCGACCCGCAAACCGGCCGTTTCCTCATCTTCGTCGTCATCGGCTTCGGGCTCGTGATTGTCTCGCTCTGGGAGATTGCCCGGGCGCTGAAAACCGGGCGGCTCAGGCTGCGCGTCTCCTCGATCACGCGCGAGAGCCATCCGGGGGTATTCTGGTTCGACGTAGCGGCCTGCGGTGTGACGGCCGTTCTCGGCGCTCTGTTCGGTTATCACTTCCTGATGCTTGTCCTTGGCCATTCCTGACCAGTTCGTCCTAGACTGGCCCCCCGCCTTGCCCGGCCCATAGGGCTTGAAAGCCTTGCCGATGTGGGCGTCGGGAACCGGCCGCGGCGATCAGCGCCCTCTTGAGACCACCGTACCCGCCGAAGCGGCCAGGATTATTCACGGTCAGGCGCACGACGCGCATCACCGCGATCTGTTCCTCTTCCGGCAGCCGAACGACTGCGCGGAGGAATTCGGCAAACTCTACAACGCCGTGCCGATCGAGGCCGCCGCATTGGCCACAGGCTGCACCG
>CAZQLF010000367.1:0-3829 GCA_964594035.1 uncultured Rhodospirillaceae bacterium
CTGGCTCTGCCGTTGCAGCAGGGCTAGTGACAGTGGGGGTCCTTTCTTTCCAATCAATAATAATTTTTTCTGCGGCTTGCGCACCTTCAAGGCCCCTCCGCATTGGTTCAACGAAGCCGTCCCGTAGCTTCAGCATTGCTGGATCTGCGAACTTCTCTACGGCCTCCCTAGGAGGAAGAAAAACTACAGCGCGGTACTTCCGCTTCAAGGTCAATTGGCCCACGCCCGCGGGCACTTCCATTTTTTGGATGTAGGGCCACGCTGGTACGACCGCCAAACCAGCCGCCAGAACCAGAAGAACATAGCCGAGAGCGGGATTGGTATATCCCGTCAACTGTAGCCCCAGCCAAAAAGCGAATGGGATTGCCGGTAAAAGGAACTTCTTGAGTTCGGACATACTTTTCCCTCCGTCAGCCATGATAAAGGCCGACGCCACAAGGGATAGTAGTCTCCTTTAGGTACGTATTCCAAGGGGATAATCGCCGGCGGCACCGCCGGCGTCAGCTATCTTAAGCGCATGCTCGAGGTCGAGCTGTTCCCCGAGTTGTGGCGGGTGAGGACAGTGCTTTAGACACTTCTTGTCCCTCGCCCGCTTATAGCGGGAGAGGGAAGAGACCCATTGCGCAGCGATGGGAAGGGTGAGGGCAATCGGGATCTAACCCCCTCACCCCAACCCTCTCCCCCGTTCCGGTGGAGAGGGAGTCGAAGGGCGCCATAAAAGGGCCACGATCCGGTCAACGTTGCGCCCGGAATCGAATTTATAACAATCTTCTAACGGGGGCGGGTCTAGGGTTGGCCCGATTGCGTGGTCCGGTCAACGGGCGCCACTTTACTCGCCTCCGGACCCTGGCAGAATCGCAATGATTGTCCTTCTTCACCCTAGCGCCACCCCCTAGCGCCAACTGGCGGAACCCATGTCCTCCCTCATCCGTACTGCCTCCCTTCGCCTGATCATCGTTCTGGCGGGGCTCGTAGCCTTGCCGTTTGCCGCACATGCCGAGGGGCTGCAATCCATCGCCGATGCGGCGAGCCAATACGCCAGCAGCATTTCGGACCAATACGGTGGAGCGGCCGATCCGGCCGAGGCGGCAGCCTCGGTGAAGGCGGGCAACATATCGCTCGCGTCCGGCGATGCCGATGCGGCGGCGATCTCCTTCGAGAAGGCCATCGGGGCGGGCGACAAAAGTGCCGCGACATGGAACCTGCTGGCCAATGCCCAGATACGCCGGGCCGATTACACCAATGCGGAGTCCGCCACATACAACGCCTATCAGGCGGCGACCAAACCGGTCGACAAGGCAGCGGCACTTGCCAAACCCGGCCGCATCCTGGAAAAGGCGCAGGAGCCGGCAACGGCGCTTGCGGCCTATCGCGAAAGCCTGAAGCTCGCCTCCGACCAATCTGTCAAGGATCACGCCGACACGCTGGAAGAGTCGCTGCGCTTTCGCGTCATCGCCAAAAGCACGGCCACGGCCGGTGAGCGCCCGGAACTCTGCCTCGAGTTCTATGGCTCGCTCTCCGATCCCGGCGATGTGCACTACCAGGACTATGTGAAGATCGCGCCGGCACCGGCCGAAGTCGCCTACACCGTCAACGATACCAAGCTCTGCATGTCCGGCGTGGAGTTCGGCGGACATTATAATGTGAAGGTGCTGGTCGGCCTGCCCAGCGCCGACGGCGACAAGCTGACCAAGGCCGAGAACATCGACTTCGTCGTCGGCGATGCCGACCCTTCGCTGGGATTCAAGAGCGGCACGTATGTGCTGCCGCGCATCGGCTCGACCGGCGTGCCGCTTTATAGCGTGAACGTTAGCAAGGCGGCGCTCAGGCTGCTGCGCATCGGCGACCGCAACCTGGTCAATGCGATCCAGAGGGACCTGTTCCTGCATGCTCTCGACAGCTACGACGCCGACAGCGTCGCGCAGAACAGCGGCGAGGAAGTCTGGAAGGGCACCGTCGACGTCGAGCCCGAGCGCAACAAGCGGGTGACGACCCTGGTGCCGGTCACCGAGATGGTGCCGCAGCTGAAGCCCGGTGTGTATCTGCTGATGGCCGAGCGCACCGATGCCGGCGAAGAGCGCTATGGCATGCGCGCCACGCAGTGGCTGATCGTGACCGATCTCGGCCTTTCCACCATGGCAGGCAGCGACGGGCTGAACGTGTTCGTGCGCTCGCTCGACAGCGGCAAGACGGTCGACCATGTCACGGTAAAGCTCTACGCCCGCAACAACGAAGAGCTCGCCAGCGCCGATACCGACGGCAAGGGTCGGGCCGCATTCGCGCCGGGCCTGATGCGCGGCACCGACGGCAAGACCGCGACCGCCATCATGGCCTCCGGCAGCAATGGCGATTTCGCCTTCCTCGATCTGACGCGGCCGGCCTTCGATCTCTCCGACCGCGGCGTCGGCGGGCGCCTGGCGCCGGCGACGGCGGATGTCTTCCTCTATAGCGACCGCGGCGTCTATCGGCCGGGCGAGACGGTGCATATCGGAGCATTGCTGCGCGACACGGCGGGTGCGGCGGAGGCGGGACTTCCGCTCACCTTGCGGCTTGTCCGCCCCGATGAGGTGGAGGCGAACCGCTTCACGCTGAAGGATGGCGGGGCCGGCGGTTATGGCCTGGATATTCCGATCTCGGCATCGGCGCGCACCGGCAGCTGGACGATCGAGGCCTATCTCGATCCCAAGGGCACGCCCATCGGCAGCATGACCTTCCTGGTGGAAGACGTGGTGCCGGCGCATATAGAAACGAAGCTCACGACCGATGCGACGGCCGTGGTGCCCGGCCAGCCGACCAATGTCGATCTCTCAGCCAAATATCTCTACGGCGCGCCCGGCGCCAATCTGCTGGTGAAGGCAAGCCTGGTGATCGAACAGGACAACGACCCCTTCGCCGACCTGTTCCCCAGTTACAATTTCGGCCTGGTCGACCAGCCGGTCGATGCGCAAACCCTCAATTTCGACGACAGCACCACCGACGACAAAGGCCTCGACCAGTTCGACATGACGCCCGACAACCTGCCGGATACCCCGCAGCCGTTGAAGGCGACGATGCGCATCGAGGTCTATGAATTCGGCGGCCGGCCGGTGATCAAGACGCTGGTCCTGCCGATCCGTAATCATCCGCTCAGCATCGGCATCAAGCCGCAGTTCCCCGACGATGCGGTGGGCGCGGGCGCCGATGCCAGCTTCGATGTCATCGCGGTCGATGCCGCGGGCAAGACGGCGGCGGCCGGCGGCGTGACCTATCGCCTGGTGCCCGAAGCCTGGGACTATCAGTGGTTCTTCAAGAACGGGAACTGGGACTACAAGGTCGTCACCCGCGACAAGACGGCCATCGGCACCGGCACCTTGCCGATTGCCGCCGACAAGCCCGGCCACGTCTCCTTCAAGGTCGATTACGGCTATTACCGCCTTGAGGTCTATGACAAGGCCTCGGGTGCGGCCTCGAGCTATCGCTTCTATGCGGGATGGTGGTCCGAACCCGGCACCGGCGAGACACCGGACCGCCTGCAGATCGTCGCCGACAAACAGCAATACAATCCCGACGACAAGGCGAAGCTGCTGATCAAGCCGCCCTTCGCTGGCGAGGTGCAGATCACGATCGCTACCGACCACATCGTCGACAGCTGGGTGGTTGACGGCAAGCCCGAGGGCAGCACCATCGAGATTCCGGTGAACGCGGCCTGGGGTCCCGGCGCCTATGTGCTGGCGACAGCATTCCGCCCGGGTGCCAGCCAGGGCGATCATGGTCCGGGGCGCGCCATCGGCGTTGCCTGGCTCGGCCTCGATCCGGCGGAGCGCAGCCTGAAGGTCTCCTTCGATCTGCC
>CAZQLF010000368.1:0-3821 GCA_964594035.1 uncultured Rhodospirillaceae bacterium
CGCGCAAGGACCGCCCGATCAGGCGCTGGATCTCATGGGTGCGCCCGCTTTGCCCACCCCGCACCGCTTCGCGGTTGCCCCGGGTGTTCGTGGCACGTGGCAGCATGCCGTATTCGGCGGTCACCCAGCCCCGGCCGCTGTTGCGCAGGAAGGGCGGCACGGTGTTGTCCACCGAGGCGGTGCACAGCACGTGGGTATCGCCAAACCGCGCCAGGCAGGAACCCTCGGCATACTTGTTCGTTCCCGATTCCAGGAAGATTGGACGCAACTCATCGGCCGCGCGGCCATTGGCACGCATGATGCTTCCTCGCGTCTATCGATCGTGGCGGGAAGCTAACGCGGCGGGATTACGATTGCCAGCGCCAGGCCGCAATTTCCTCACCCTGAGCCTGTCGAAGGGTGAGGCAGCACCACCGATCATGCTTCGACAAGCTCGGCATGAGGATTGCATAGCCGGTTCGCCCATCCCACCGCGTTGACGCTTGACAGGCCGCTTACTACATTCGCTCAGGCCCATGAACATGCTGACAACCCCGATACCCGGCCTCCCCGACCTCAATGAGCGTTCGCGGGAGATTTTCCGGCATATCGTCGCGGCCTATGTGACCAGCGGCGAGCCGGTGGGTTCGCGCACGCTCTCCCAGCGCTTGGGCATGTCGCTGTCGCCGGCAACTATCCGCAACGTCATGTCCGATCTCGAGGATGCGGGACTGCTTTATGCCCCGCATACCTCTGCGGGCCGGCTGCCGACGGAGCTCGGCCTGCGCCTCTTCGTGCATGGCCTGCTGGAGGTGGGCGGCTTGAGCGCCGCCGAGCGGGAATCCATCGAAGGCCAGTGTGCCGCCAGCGGCCGCAGCATGGCGGAGGTGCTGGAACAGGCAACCAACGCGCTGGCCGGGCTATCGCGCTGCGCCGGCCTCGTCGTGGCGCCGCGGTCCGAGCGGGCGCTGCGCCATATCGAGTTTGTCCATCTGGGTCCTGGGCGCGCCTTGGTGGTCATCGTGACCGATGATGGTCAGGTCGAGAATCGCATCATCGACGTGCCCATGGGGCTACCTTCCTCCTCGCTCATCGAGGCCAGCAACTTCCTCTCCCATCGGCTTGTGGGGCGCACCATTGCCGTTGCCAAGCAGGAGATCGCCCGCGAGCTGGAAGCCCATCGCGCCGAATTGGACCAGCTGACGCAAAAGGTGGTCGAGGCAGGCCTGGCAAGCTGGTCGGGCGACAAGCAGAGTGCGCTGATCGTGCGCGGCCAGGCCAAGCTGCTGGAGGATGTGACGGCGCTCAGCGATCTCGAACGCATTCGCAGCCTGTTTTCCGCGCTGGAAAGCAAGGAGGCGCTGGCCCGCCTGCTGGAGGCCACGGAGACGGCGCAGGGCGTGCAGATTTACATCGGTGCGGAGAGCGAGCTGTTCGGGCTTTCCGGCTGTTCGCTGGTGGTGGCTCCCTATCGCAATGGCCAGCAGCGGGTGGTTGGCGCGGTGGGCGTCATCGGCCCGACCCGTATCGATTATGCTCGCGTCATCCCCATGGTGGACTATACGGCGCAGTTGATCGGCCGAATTCTGGGTTGATCCCGATAAAGGGTTGAAACATATAGGGCGCCGGACCAGATAAGCGGCCCAAGGAAGCGTGGCCCAACGGAGAAGTATGACGCCTGGGAATTTCAATTATCCGGAAGACGACGAACAGCCCGTGCCCGCCAATGAAGGCGAGATCCAGGCTGAAACCGTCGAACCGTCGGCTGAGCTGGCCCAGGCGAAAGCCGAGGCAGCCCAGTACAAGGACCAGCTTCTGCGTGCGCTGGCAGAGGCGGAGAACACGCGCCGGCGCAGCCAGCGCGAACGCGAGGAGACGGCCCGCTATGCCACCTCGGCTTTGGGCCGCGACATCGTCCAGGTCGCCGACAATCTGTCGCGGGCGCTCGCAGCCGTGCCGGCCGAGGCGCTGGCCAATGACGAGGCGTTGAAGAACCTGGTGGATGGGATCGCCGCCACCGAACGGCAGTTCCTGACGGTGCTGGAGCGCCACAACATCAAGCGCATCGATCCGATGGGCGAGAAATTCGACGCCAATCTGCACCAGGCCATGTTCGAAGTGCCGAACAGCGGGAAACCTGCCGGCACGGTGGTCCAGGTGCTGCAGCCGGGATATGTGCTGCATGACCGCCTGCTGCGCCCCGCCCTGGTGGGCGTGGCCAAGGGCGATGCAGCACCTTCGGAAATGCCGAGCAGCTTCTGCAGCAAGTAAGCCCTCAGCGGCCGGAGGCGGTCCGGATCCGGGTCATCCAATAATCCCGCGCGAGACGCTGGAAGATGTCCAGCGTGAAGCGATCCTTGAGCTGGTCGCGCCATGAGCGCATGGCGGCCAGAGATATCTCGCGCCAGTCGTCGACGATGACGATGGGAAAACCCGAGTGCAGCTCATCCAGAGTGGACCGCTTCACGATGGGGATGTTGCGCAGCAACAGCGCTTCCCAGGTGCGATGGCAGTCCAGCCCGTTGCCCCTTGGCGATATGACGAAGGCGTGACCGGAATGGCGAATCCAAAGCAGCTCCAGCGCCACGCGCTTGGGCTGAAGGATCACGCCCTCGATATCGCGGATGGCCGCGTGGGCCTCGCGGCGCGAGGAATGCGACAGCACCAGGTGAAAGTTGGCGTGGGCCAGAAGCGGTTTCTCTTCAACCGCAGGCATCCGCGCATGCAGTTTCAGCATGATCTGCTGGTTGCCCATTGGCAGGTTCTGGTCAGATATTCCCAGCGGCATTGGCTCAAACTTCGGATGTGGTGACGGCAGGTCACTGTCTTCGGCGAGCCAGCGAATGAGCCTGGGGTCATCCAGGGCGTTGCGATGGGGTCCGGGCGACGGCGAATCGCAGCCGCCCGTCACCAGCACGAAGGGCTGACGAATGAGAGGAAATGCCCGGCCGAAGAAAGGGGCCATCAATGTCGAGCGGACGAAGACCGCAGCACCGGGCTGCATCTCGCCCAGACGATCAACAAACGCGTTTGCCAGTGCCGGACCGAGTTTTTCGTGCCCAAGCTCGCAGTTGATCGCAAAGTCACAGGAATCGGGAAGGGTTGCGCGATTTTTCAGCGCTGTACCGGCGGGCAGGGAAACAGAAGCCGCGGCGGTCATTTTTAGCGCTCGAACAGATCCATCGGCTCGGATGCCGGCCGGTGATCGCGGGCGACCGCCTCGCCATACATGATGCCGATACGCCGGTAAAAGTTGGGCCAGGCGAAATGCTCGGCCCGGGCACGGGCGGCGAGCGCCATGCGCTTGCGCAATGCCTCGTCGCCGGCGAGTTGCTTTAGCCGTGCCGCCAGCGCCTCGACATCGCCGACGGGCATAACAAAGCCTTCGATGCCATCGCGCACGGCGGAGCCCGCGCAGTCGGAGACGACGCAGGGCAGGCCCGCGGCCAGCGCCTCATAGATGACGTAGACGCCGCCTTCCGCGAGCGAGGGAAAGACGAAGACGTCGGCGCTTTGATAGGCCTCTTGCAAGCGCGCATGGGGCACGAAACCGAGATGGCGGACTGTAGGGCCGGCCTTGCCGATGAGCTCGCGGATGTAGGCATCGCGCGGCGCACCGGCAAAGACGAGTTCGCCATCGCGCAAGCCCGCCGCCTGCCAGGCCGCGAGCAGATGATGCACGCCCTTGCGCACCGACATCTGGCCTGCGAAGAAGGCGCGGAACGGGCCCGCGCGCCGCGGCTCCGCGGCGGGGCGAAAGCGCGACGTGTCGACACCCAGCGGCATGCGAAAGATGCGTCCCGGTTTCACCCCATACCCGATCAACGAGCGTTCCGCGAAAA
>CAZQLF010000369.1:0-1386 GCA_964594035.1 uncultured Rhodospirillaceae bacterium
AGGTGGGATGGGGGGCTGAAGCCCGAGGTTGTTTTTCCCTTTTTCTTTCCGGTTGCGCTCAGGCCGTGGTTCGGGCCGCGGCCCGATATGATTTTGTGCCTGCACATCCGTCTTCTGCCCGTGGCGTGGGTCGTGTCCGCGCTACGCGGCGTTCCGCTCTGGCTCATGATCTTTGGCATCGATGCCTGGGATAGGCCGGCCAACCCCCTGCTCGTCTTGCTCTGCCGGCGGTCCGACCGCGTCATCTCGATCAGCGATGTGACGACGGAACGCTTCCAATCCTGGGCCCATCTGCCGGTCATCCGCCTTCGCCTGCTGCCCTGCATCGTCGATCTCGACCAGTTTCAACCGGGGGCGGCCGATCCGGCCCTGATCGATCGTTACAAGTTAGCGGGCAAGCGCGTGCTGTTCACCTTCGGCCGGCTGGTGAGCGCCGAGCGAGCCAAGGGCATGGATGAGGTGATGCAGGCAATGCCAGGCCTGCTCGCCGACAACCCCGATCTCGTCTATCTCATTGGTGGGGCGGGGCCAGACCGGCCACGGCTTGAGGCCAAGGCGACATCGCTCGGTATTGCTGATCGCGTGATCTTTGCTGGCCGCATCGCCGAAGAGGAGAAGGTGGCGCATTACCGCACATGCGATGCCTATGTCATGCCGAGCCGCGGCGAGGGATTCGGCATCGTGATTCTGGAGGCGATGGCCTGCGGCATTCCCGCGCTCGCCAGCCGCAAGGATGGCGGACGTGAAGCGTTGCTCGACGGCAAGCTCGGCCTGCTGGTGGATCCCGACGATCCCACAAGCGTCTCCGCCGGCATCCGCGAAATCCTGAAGCGGCCGAAGGGTCGTCCTGCGGGCCTCGACTTCTATTCGGTAGCCGCCAATCGCGAGCGCGTCTCGCGACTGCTGGATGAGATTGCCGTATGAGCAATTCGGTTCGCATCGCCTATCTGGTTTCTCACCCGATCCAGTATCAATCGCCCCTGCTGCGCCTGATCGCGGCCGAACCGGGGCTGGCCCTCAAGGTCTTCTATCGCAGCCCCATGGGGCTGAAGCCCTATGTCGATGAAGGTTTCGGCAAGACCATCGCTTGGGATACGCCGCTGCTGGATGGCTTCGAGCATGAATTCCTGCCGGCATTCGACGATCCCATGCGGGTCACGCGCCATCTCCGGCCGTTGAATTACGGCCTGGCCAAACGCCTGCGCCAGGGCCGCTTCGATGTGCTGTGGGTCCATGGTTATGCGCGGGTCTTTAATCTGGGCGCGATGCTGACCGCAAAGCGCCTCGGCATGAAGGTGATGCTGCGCGACGAAGCCACGCCCACCAGCATGCCGCGCGGTCCCGCCAAGAAAAACGCCAACCGCGCCTTTTTCGCCACCTTGTGGC
>CAZQLF010000369.1:1396-3819 GCA_964594035.1 uncultured Rhodospirillaceae bacterium
GACGGAATGGGGGTGCTTGTGCGGTAAGTACAAGCGCATGAAGCATCGGGGCGTGATCTGCGATAAGTGCGGGGTTGAGGTTACGCTGTCAAAAGTGCGGCGTGAGCGGCTGGGACACATTGAGCTGGCTTCACCCTGCTCCCACGTCTGGTTCTTCAAGGGCTTGCCGTCGCGCAGCGGCCATCTGCTTCACATTTCGCTTGACGACCCCGAGCCCGTGCCCTACGCGGTGGACAATGCGCGCTTCCAGTCGGGCGCACAGGCGGCGGCGCCCAACCGCAAAACCTTTCTTTCCTCGCTCGGCATGGCGGCCGAGCGCCCGCGCATCGTCTTTTCCGGCAAGCTGACCCCCATCAAGGCACCGGAAATCCTGCTGGAGGCCTTTGCGCGGCTGGGCGAGCCCTGGCCCAGCCTTTGCTATGTCGGCGATGGGCCATTGCGCGGCATGCTGGAATCCCGATCGCGCGATCTCGGCGTGGCCGAGCGCGTGCACTTCGCCGGCTTCCGTAACCAGGCGGAGCTTCCCGCCTTTTACGACCTTGCGGATGTCTTCGTACTGCCGTCGCGGCGCGAGCCCTGGGGCCTCGTCGTCAACGAGGCGATGAACGCCGGCCGCGCCATCGTGGTGAGCGACCAGGTTGGATCAGGCCCCGATCTGGTGCGCCCGGGCGAGAACGGCGCGATCGTTCCCGTGAACAATGTGGATCGGCTCGCGGCAGCATTGGCCGAAGCGCTGGCCTCACCGGCGCAAACGGTGGCATTCGGCCGGCGCAGCCTCGAGATCATCGATGGCTGGGGCTTTCGCGAAGACATCGCCGGCGTCAAGCAAGCGCTCGCTGGCATCGGATTGCCATGCGCATCCTGATCTATGCCTACGCCTTCCTGCCGCATCTTGGCGGCATCGAGACATCGGCCGATGCGCTGGCGCGTGGCTTCACCGGTCTCGGCCATGAGGTGCGGCTGGTCACCCGCACGCCCAATCCCGATGCGGACGATTTTCCCTACCGCGTCTACCGCCAACCCGGTTTTTTCCAGATGCTGCGCCTCGTCTGCTGGTCGCAGGTCGTGTTGCATAACCACATCTCGCTGCGCGCCGCCCTGCCCATGCTGTTTTGCTGGCGGCGCTGGGTGGTGGCCCATCAGACGGGACTGCGCCGCGCCGATGGCGGGCTTGGACCCTTGAATTGCCTGAAACGGGCGCTGCTGCCTTTTGCGCGATCGGTCGCTATCTCTAATGCCATCGCCGACGATTTGCCGAAGGTTGCGGCCATCATTCCCAATCCCTATGCCGATCACGCTTTTCGCGATCTGCATCCGGCCAGGCGGCCCGTCGATCTCGTCTTTCTCGGCCGGCTCGTCTCCGACAAAGGGTGCGCCCTGCTGCTGGGGGCGATGGCAACGCTCGGCGCAGGGGGACTTCGCCCGCGCCTGTTGATCATCGGTCGCGGTCCGGAAGAACAAAGTCTGCGCGACCAGACGAACAGCCTTGGGCTTGCCGGGCAGGTCGAGTTTGCTGGCCCGCTTTCCGGGGAAGCCCTGGTGCGCCGGTTGAACGAAGCACGGATTCTCGTCGTGCCGTCGCTGTGGAACGAGCCCTTCGGCATCGTGGCGCTGGAGGGGATCGCCTGCGGTCTGGCGGTGGTTGGCTCGGCCGGCGGCGGCCTACCCGAGGCGATCGGCCCCTGCGGCCTTACCTTTCCCAATAGCGACGCGGCGGCGCTCGCCGCGCGGCTCGCCGAATTGCTGCGCGAGCCGGCGCGCATCGCCCAATTGCTGGCGGCAGCTCCGGCGCATCTTGCACGTCACAATCCAGCTTCGGCGGCGCGGGCCTATCTTGCTGTCATGGAAGCTGCGTGAGCGGGCAAACCACAAACAAACGGCGCGCCATCGTCAGCCATCCCTCCAAACAGGGGAACATGTATCGCGTGCCGGCGGGTGCTGCGGCCTCGGGTCTTAGCACCGATTTCCTGACTGGTTTCTATTACAAGCCCGACCGTTTTCTCTGGCCCCTGCTGCGCCTGCTGCCGGCAGCGCGGCGCGCACGCCTCACGGAAAAGCTCGAACGCCGGCGTCTGCCGGAAATGGACGAGAACCTCGTTCATCAGATCTCCGGCCCGCTGACGGAACTTTTGTACGGCTGGTTCAAAGGGTACCGCCAGGGCAATGCGCTGCATGACTGGCTGGTGAAAGCCTGGCTTCGCCGCCACGTCGCGCCGGGTACGGTGGGCACATTTCATGGCTTTCAGGAATCCTGTGTGCGCAGCCTGAAAGCCGCGAAGGCGCTGGGGCTGACGGCGATGCTGGAATCGACATTGCCGCCGTCGACCCTGCCCATCGTGGCCCGCGGAAATCCCCCGCCCCACCTTCCCTGGGCCGGGGAGAGCCCCCCAACCGGCCGGCCCACGTTCCCCCCCCCCACCCCC
>CAZQLF010000370.1:0-3819 GCA_964594035.1 uncultured Rhodospirillaceae bacterium
TTGTACAAGGGGCAACGCTGCATCCGCGACGAGAAATGGTGGACGTACGCCGACAAGCTCACCGCGTTCGCGAAATACACAATCGGCCGCGGCGGGCGCCTCGCCTACCACCATCATATGGGCGCGTACGTCGAAACGCCCTCCGACGTCGACAAGCTGATGTCGCGGGTTGGCGACGAAGTCGGACTTCTCTTCGACAGCGGGCATATGACTTTTGCCGGCGGCGACCCAGTCAAGGTTGCCAAGCGCCATGCCGAGCGCATCGTGCATATCCATTGCAAGGACATCCGCGGCTATGCGCTGGCCGCCGCGCAGCGCCGCGATGTGAGCTTCTCGGCCGCCGTGCTCGAGGGCCTGTTCACGGCACCCGGCGACGGCATCGTCGACTACAAATCGATCTTCGACATCCTCGCCAAGGCCAAATACAGCGGCTGGCTGGTGCAGGAGGCGGAGCAGGATCCACGCGTGGCGCATCCCCTCACCTATGCCGAATTGGGTTGCGCCCATCTGCGCAAGCTCGCCGGTGGCGCCAATCTCGCCATCGCTGCGTGATAATTCGATCGCCTCACTCGGGCTGGTTCGGGCCCGTCTTAATCGCGCGCGCCAATGTCTATGGCTACCCCCCCATGCCGATGATCTTTCCCGATGCCTCGGCGCATCCGGCGCTTGAGCTGATCGCGGAGGCCACGCCCGAACTGGCGGCAGAAGCGGCCAAGCGACTGGGCTTCCGCCGCCACACATCCGACTGGCGTTCGCTGGTCGCCGACAAGGATGTCGACATCGTCGATATCTGCGTGCCCAGCAATCTCCATCGCGAGATCGCATTGGCAGCCATCGCCGCGGGCAAGACTATCTATTGCGAGAAGCCCGTTGGCCTGCATGGCGGGCAGGCAACCGAAATTGCCGAGGCGGCGAAGCGCACCGGGGTGAAGAGCCTTGTCGGCTTCACCTACCTGCGCAATCGGCTGATCCCCTTTGCCCAGAGGCTTTTGGCGGGGGGTGCGCTTGGCCGCCTGCTGCATATCCGTGCGGCGCATAACGAGGATTATCTGGCCGATCCTGGCCACCCGTTCATCTGGCGCTGCGATCCCGCCATCGCCGGCAAGGCAGGCGCACTGGGGGATCTGGGATGCCATGCCATCAGTGTGGCGCAAGCGATGTGCGGGCCGATCATTCGCGTCAGTGCACAGACGACCATCGTGATCAAGGACCGGCCGGTGAGACCGGGTGCGGCCGAGAAGCGCGCGGTCGGCAACGACGACCAGGTCCAGTTCATCGCCGCGTTCGCTTCTGGTGCCACGGGGCATATCGAGGCCAGCCGGGTTGCCACCGGCAGCAAGATGGACATGACCTATGAGCTGACCGGCACCGAGGGCGCGATCCAGTTCGATGGCGAGCGGATGAACGAGATGCGCTACTACACGCGGCGCGATCCCGCCGACCGGGAAGGGTTCCGGACTGTCTATTCAGGACCCGCCCATCCGCCCTATGGCAATTTCGTGCCGGGTGCTGCCCATGGCCTGGGCTTCAACGATCACAAGGTGATCGAGGTCGAGCAGCTCATGGAGCTGGTGGCAGCTGGCCGCCCCGCCGGCCCCGATCTCGCCGGTGCGGCCCAGATCGGCCGCGTCATGGATGCGGTGCTCGCTTCTGCCGAATCCGGCCGCTGGGAAAAGGTCGCCTGAACCGGGCGCCTCTCCGGCTAGAATAATCGGCTGATCGCTCAATCGACGAGAGAACCATGCCGAGCCTGGAGCCGATTCCCTATTCCGATGCGAAGCTGCGCTCGATCTTGCAGCGGGTGAAGACCATTGCGCTGGTTGGCGCCTCGCCGAACTGGAACCGGCCGAGTTACTTCGTCATGAAGTACCTGCAGAGCAAGGGCTATCGGGTGATCCCGGTGAACCCCGGCCTCGCCGGCAAGCCGTTGCTGGGTGAGATGGCCTATGCCTCCCTGCGCGACATTCCCGAACCCGTCGACATGGTGGAGGTCTTTCGCGCCAGCACCGAGGTGCCGCCCGTCGTCGATGATGCGATTGCCATCGGCGCCAAGGTCCTCTGGATGCAGCTCGGCGTGCGCAATGATGAGGCCGCGAGGAAGGCCGAAGCCGCCGGCCTTGAAGTCATCATGAACCGCTGCCCAAAGATCGAGTTCGGGCGGCTGGGTGGCGAGCTTTCCTGGAGCGGCGTCAATTCCGGCATCATCCGCAACCGCCCACCCCGGGCGCCGACGGAAAAGCCGGTGAAGGACCGCAAGCCCCCGAAGGCAAACCAGACCTTCGGCTTCGAGACCCGCGCGATCCATGCCGGTGCCGCGCCCGATCCTGTGACCGGTGCGCGCTCCACGCCGATCTACCAGACCACATCCTATGTCTTCGAGGATGTCGACCACGCCGCCTCGCTCTTCAACCTGCATAACTTCGGGTATATCTACTCGCGCCTCACCAACCCGACCGTGTCGGTGCTGGAGGAACGGGTGGCGAGCCTGGAAGGCGGCCGTGCTTCCGTCGCCGCGGCCTCGGGCCATGCCGCGCAATTCCTCATCTTCTTCACGCTGATGGAACCGGGCGACGAATTCGTTGCCTCGCGTAACCTTTATGGCGGCTCCCTGACCCAGTTCGGGCTTTCCTTCAAGAAACTCGGTTGGACCTGCCATTTCGTCGATCCCACCGATCCCGAGAACTTCCGCAGGGCGCTGACCCCGCGCTGCAAGGCAATCTTCCTCGAAAGCCTCGCCAATCCCGGCGGCATTGTCGTCGACATCGAGGCGGTAGCGAAAATCGCCCATGAGGCCGGCATTCCCCTTGTCGTCGACAACACACTCGCCACGCCCTACCTCTGCCGGCCGATCGACTGGGGAGCGGACATCGTCTGCCATTCGACGACGAAATTCCTCAGCGGCCATGGCACCGCGCTGGGTGGTGTTGTGGTGGAATCGGGCAAGTTCGACTGGTCGGCGGGCAACCGCTTCCCTTCGTTGACGGACCCGGAGCCTGCCTATCACGGGCTGAAATTCTTCGAGAATTTTGGCGACTTCGCCTTCACCACCAAGGCGCGCACCGTGGCGTTGCGCGATTTCGGGCCGTCACTCTCGCCGATGAACGCGTTCCTCACCATCAGCGGCATCGAGACCCTGCATGTGCGCATGGATCGCCATGTGGCCAATGCCCAGAAAGTGGCGGAATTCCTGGCCGGCCATTCGCGGGTGAGCTGGGTTTCCTATGCCGGGCTGCCGGCAAACCCCTTCCATGCGCTGGCGAAGAAATACCTGCCCAAGGGGGCCGGCGCCGTCTTCACCTTCGGCGTCAAGGGCGGCTATGAAGCCGGCACGCGGCTGGTCGAATCGGTCCGCCTGTTTTCCCATCTCGCCAATGTGGGCGATACGCGAAGCCTGATCCTGCATCCCGCCTCCACCACCCATCGCCAGCTAAGCGACGAGCAGCGGCTCGCCGCCGGCGCTGGACCCGATGTGGTGAGACTCTCGATTGGTCTGGAATCGGCCGATGATCTGATACGCGATCTCGATGAAGTGCTGAGCAGCCTTGCAAGCTTGTGAAAAATTAATGTTCCTCGCCCAAGCTTGTACAAGCTCACCATGAGGACGTCACACAGCGTCTGAATTTTGCTTCTCGATAGCCCACAGGCATCGCGACCATAACATCCCGGCATTTTCTTCCGGGAACCGGGCGGCCCAAACTCGCGTTAAGCAAAGCGAGCCTTTGAGCCCGATCCGGTTTCCGCTTCTGCTCTGAGGAAGCAAGATCATGTCGATTACAGATACGCTTAATCCGCCTGGCGGATTTCGCCCGCGTAAACGCC
>CAZQLF010000371.1:0-1305 GCA_964594035.1 uncultured Rhodospirillaceae bacterium
CTGCGAGGGCGAGAACATCGGGTCGCCGCCGTTGCACTCCTCGTCGTCGCCGTCGGTCTGGTTGCAATGGATGACGACCTCGTCGCCGACTTTCCAGCGGCGCACCTTGTCCCCCACGGCCCAGACCACGCCCGAGGCATCGGATCCGGCGATGTGATAGGGCGCCTTGTGCACGTCGAAGGGTGAAATCGGCCGGCCAAGCCCCGCCCAGACGCCGTTGTAGTTGACGCCTGCGGCCATCACCATGACCAGCACCTGATAGGGATCGAGCTTTGGCGTTTCGACAACCTCAACCTGAAAGGACTGCTCGGGCGGGCCGTGGCGCTCGCGCCGGATCGCCCAGGCGTACATGCGCGTCGGCACGTGACCCAGCGGCGGAATCTCGCCGACCTCATAAAGATCCTTGAGGCCGCCGGTGAAAGGAATGATCTCTGCCGTGTCGTTCATCGCAAGCCTCCCGGAGCAGGATCGGATCGGGTTGAAGCGGCCTGATCCGTGAATCTCGTTCCACACGCTTGAATTAGCGGCCGATTCACGCCTCACGTTGATTCCCCGTGAGGCGATCAGACGCTGGCCTGCAGGCCAAAACCTCACGCAAACTCTATTACCGCAGTTGCTCAGTTTGCAATGCACAATCTTCGCAGAAATTGTCACTTAGCGCCGTAATGAGACATTTAGTTTCAAATTAAGCGATCGCACGCCGGCTTTTTGTATTGCGGCGCACCAAGATTACAAACTCCGAAAGTCTGGAATAGTTGCTGGGACAGGGACGTTGTCGATTGGCGTAACGACTGGCACGCCAGCCGTTCGCCGCCTTGGCCCTCTGCCGGTCCGCGAGACGGCAGGGGGCTCCCCGCGCTTCCCCTCATTCCCCTCGTCTGAAGGGAGGCGCGGTGGCGGTGGCGTGCTTTTGTCCTGCTGCCTTCGGGCCGCCGCCTTGACCCCTGAAAACCCGCTGCTATTGTGCCCGCTGATCGTGGTGATTTGAGCCGACCGGCTTGCGGCCACGTTAAACAAACCCGCTAAAAGGTCGGTGGTCAAAGACCCCGGCTTTGCAGCTGGGGTTTTTGTTTTGGCGTGTCCTGCAGGCTGGTCATAACGCAAGCGGACGAAGTGGGACATGGCCAGCAGGAAAACAGCGAAGTCGAATTCAAACGGCGATGAAGGCCCGCGTCTTGCTACCAAGCTGGTGCAAGGCGGGCTGATGCGCTCCAACTTCAGCGAGACCAGCGAAGCGATCTTCATGACCTCGGGCTATGTCTACGCCTCGGCCGAGGAGGCGGAAGCAGCCTTCGCCAACAAGAA
>CAZQLF010000371.1:1405-3808 GCA_964594035.1 uncultured Rhodospirillaceae bacterium
CGGGCTATGTCTACGCCTCGGCCGAGGAGGCGGAAGCAGCCTTCGCCAACAAGAATTCGCACTTCATCTATTCGCGCTACGGCAATCCGACCGTGCAGATGTTCGAGCAGCGCATGGCCTTGCTCGAAGGCACGGAAGCCGCGCGCGGCACGGCGAGCGGCATGGCCGCAGTGTTCTTCTCACTCCTCAGCCTGGTGAAGGCCGGCGATCGGGTCGTCTCCTCCGATGCGCTGTTCGGATCCTGCCAGTACATCCTGGCGGAGATCCTGCCGCGCTTCGGCGTGGAGACGGCATTCGTCGACGGCCGCGATCTCAATCAGTGGAAGAAGGCACTGTCAAAGAAAACGGCGGCGATCTTCATCGAATCGCCGTCCAATCCCGGCCTGCGCATCGTCGATGTGGCGGCGGTGGCGAAGCTTGCCCATGCGGCGGGCGCGCAGGTCATCGTCGACAATGTCTTCGCCACGCCGCTGCTGCAGCGCCCGCTTCAGCTCGGCGCCGACGTGATCGTCTATTCGACGACCAAGCATATCGACGGCCAGGGAAGGGCGCTTGGCGGCGCCGTTCTCGGCACCAAGAAATACATCGAAGAAAAGCTCCAGCCCTATATGCGCCACGCCGGGCCCGCGCTCAGCCCGATGAATGCCTGGATCATGCTGAAGGGCCTGGAGACCCTGGAGCTGCGCGTGGCACGCCATTGCGCCAGCGCGGCGCGCATCGCCGACTTCCTGATGCGCCAGAAGAAGGTGTCCGACGTGCTCTACCCGGGGTCGCCCCGACATCCTCAGCACGATCTTGCCATGGCGCAGATGAGCGCCGGCGGCAGCCTGGTGACATTCGAACTCGCTGGCGGGAAGAAATCAGCGTTCCGCTTCCTCAATTCCCTCCGGCTCGTGGCGATCTCCAACAATCTTGGCGATGCCAAGAGTCTCGTCACCCATCCGGCGACGACGACCCATCAGCGGCTCACACCCGAAGCGCGCAAGCAGCAGGGCATCTCCGACGGGATGGTGCGGCTCTCCGTGGGCCTCGAGGATCCGCTCGATATCGAGGCCGACGTGCTGCGTGGATTGAAGGCGGCCTAAGAAACCAGCTCTGGGCCTGCCGCCCTCGTTTGTTGCAATGCAGCATAAGCGGCGCTACCGTTCATCCCATGAACGACAAGGCCCAGAGAACCGGCACACGCGACCAGCCCTGGTTGTTCCGCACGTATTCTGGCCATAGCTCGGCGGCGGCCTCCAACGCGCTCTACCGCACCAATCTCTCGCGCGGCCAGACGGGCCTCTCGGTTGCCTTCGATCTACCGACCCAGACGGGCTATGACGCCGACCATCCCCTGGCCCGCGGCGAAGTGGGCAAAGTGGGTGTGCCCATCGGTCATCTCGGCGACATGATGCGGCTGTTCGATGGTCTGCCGCTGGCGCGCCTCAACACTTCGATGACGATCAACGCGACGGCGCCATGGCTGTTCGCGCTCTACATCGCCGCTGCGGAACGCCAGGGCGCGGCGCGCGCAGAACTCGCCGGCACGGTGCAGAACGACATCATCAAGGAATATCTCTCGCGCGGCACCTACATCTTCCCGCCGGCACCCAGCCTGAAACTCGCGGCCAACGTCATCGCCTTTGCCTATCGCGAGACGCCGAAGTGGAACCCGACCAATGTCTGCTCCTATCACCTGCAGGAAGCCGGTGCCACGCCGGTGCAGGAGCTTGCCTTTGCGCTCGCCACCGCGGTTGCGATTCTCGATGCCGTGAAGGTCTCGGGCCAGGTGCCACCCACGGACTTCCCCCAGGTGGTCGGGCGCATCAGCTTCTTCGTCAATGCCGGCATCCGGCTTGTCACCGAGATCTGCAAGATGCGCGCGTTCGCCGAGCTGTGGGACGAACTTTGCCGCATGCGTTGGGGCATTGCGGACGAGAAGCTGCGGCGGTTTCGCTATGGCGTGCAGGTGAACTCGCTCGGCCTCACCGAGCAGCAGCCGGAGAACAACGTCTATCGCATCCTTCTGGAGATGCTGGCGGTCACGCTGTCGAAGAACGCCCGCGCCCGCGCGGTACAGCTTCCCGCCTGGAACGAGGCGCTGGGTCTGCCGCGCCCCTGGGACCAGCAATGGTCGCTGCGTTTGCAGCAGATCGTCGCCTATGAAACCGACCTGCTGGAATTCGGCGACATCTTCGACGGTTCGCCGGTGATCGCGGCCAAGGTCGATGAGCTGAAAAATGCGGCGCGCGACGAGCTGGCGCGCATCGAGGCGATGGGTGGCGCCATTGCCGCGGTCGAGCAGAGCTATATGAAGCGCAAGCTGGTGGAATCCAACAGCCGGCGTCTGGCCGATATCGAATCCGGCGCGCAACAGGTCGTCGGCGTGAATTGCTTTACCGAGAGTGCGGAGTCCCCGCT
>CAZQLF010000372.1:0-3796 GCA_964594035.1 uncultured Rhodospirillaceae bacterium
GCTTTGCGTTGCCAATCGGGGCCATCGCCTGCACTGGGCGCGAACGCGTTGACACCGATATTGCCGTTGACGTCGATCGAGCCGAAGGAGGCCCGGAGATCCAGATTGGCCAGGGCATGGGCATCGCTGCCGCCGTCGGCGGTTTGCGTTGCCTGGCCCACGACCGTCACATTGCGGGTGTGGATGTTGTTATTGGCGAAGATATGGACGGTCGCCGAGGCTACCTCTGTGCCTGCGCCATGGGCAATCGCCTGGACGTTGATGTCGCCGCTGGCGTTGAAGTCGTTGCCGGCGGTGGCCGAGAATCTCGCGTGGAACACGCTGCCGCCCGACGACTTGATCTGAACGTTCTTGACGTCGATGTTGTGACCCGCCTTCAGCACGATGTCGCCGGCCTGCGTCACGATGATCGGCGTGGTCTGCGTGATTGTGCTGCTCACCCCGGTGATCAGCGAGATCGCATGACCCGCATGACCGCTAACTGAGGCGGAGGTGCCAATGTTTCCGCCTCTGGCGTTCATGAAGATGCCGCCGCCAGCCTGCACGATCGCGTCGTCCGTGCCCAGGAAGGTGATGTTGCCGCCTTCGCCAGTGTTGCCCGCCGTAATCGTGAAGTTGCCGTTGCCGCCCACCAGCTTGTGGTCGTCGGCCATCGCGTCGAACCACACGTTGTGGTTGGCTTCCAGGTTGACGTTGGCGCCATGGCGCAGCTGGTTCTCGATGAAGTCAGTGCCAATGGTGGTGCCAACCTGCGTGCTGACGCCCGTCGACCCCAGGCCGAGGTTGGCGTTCACCACATGGATGTTGAACGGATCGATGAAGAGCGAACCGCCCGAGCCAACTTCGATGTTGCCGTGCAGGCCGACCGTCTTGCCCGAGACCTCGATGAACCCGCCCTTGCCCGTAGCCCCGCCGGCCGCCGACACGAACGCCATCTGCTCGATGTTGTCGCCCTCGACAGCCTTGGTGATGATCTGGCCGCCATTGCCCGCACCCGACCCACGCGCCGTGACCTGGCCACCGATGTTGATCGCATCGCCCGTCACCAGCACAGAGCCGCCCTGACCGTTCGGCGCAAACGCATCCGCGTCCACAACACCGTTCAGGTTCACAACCGCATTGACGACTTCAGAGGCGACGTTGGCCGAGATGATCACCTGGCCAGAGCGCGCCTGCAGCGTCCCGGAGTTGTCGACACCAACAGCCTTGCCGTCGCTCACGATCTTCTCGACCGCACCCGCCGGCACAACAAAGTTGATCAGGCCCGTCCCGCTGAGGTCGAGGGTGAACTGGTTCGTGCCAGCCAGCGCAATCGTGCCCAGGTCAGCCTTGATGAAGCCCGTGTTCTGAACATACGGCGCCGCCAGGATCGCAAAGCCCCCGTTGGAGACCGAGATCGACCCCTGGTTGATCACCGCCCCATAGCCAGTCCCGCTGTAGCTGGCCACCAGGCTCGGATCCCCATTCACCGTCATCGCCGTGGTCGCGAGCAACGCGCCCACATTCACCTGCGAGGTCCCCGTGAAGGTGATGCCCGCAGAGTTCAGGATGAACACACGCCCATTGGCGTTCAGCGCACCGGCCAGATAGGAGGGAACCCCGCCGATAACCCGGTTGATCGCTACCGACGTGCTGCCCGGCTGATAGAAATTGACCGTCTCACCAGTCTGGATCGAGAAGTCCTGCCAGTTGATGCTGAGGACATTGCTCGTCTGGTTGATGTTCGTCGTCGTGCCGTCGGGGTTGGTGATCGTGCCCGTACCGCCCGTCACCTGGCCACCCGTCGGGCCGGCCAGCGCCACACCGCCCGCGCCCAGCAGCACAACGCCGCTGAACAGCACCATCAAACACGAAGACACTTCCTGACGCTTCTTGTTGCGCCAGCGCTTCCAGCGGAACTCAACACGGCCTTCGCGCATGTGGAAGTTGTTCATCGCATAATCCCCCTACTCAGACGTTCTGGCTGCCCGTCGGCAGACTCAGATACCAAGTCGCAGCGCCGCAATTACCCAAACCGGCATTACGGCGCTGTTAGATATAAAACTACCCTCATTGGAGCAATAATGCGTTCTCCATGGAGCAATCCTGTCTCGGCTCGACGAAGTTAACGTGCCCAGCCAAGCCGAGTAAAGACATTAAGTGTTGCAAAAAAGCCCTTATCCTCAGGAAAGTTGGCCTTCGCCAGAAGTTTAGGAGTCATTAAGCGGACGTAACCTTCGCCATTTAACCGCCACAAGAGCGTTACTCCGAGTTAATCCCGGCGATAATCGCAGATTTCACGTTGTCACAAAATTTCCTGATTCGCCTAGCCCTTAAATCGGTGGCTTTCGAATTCGGCTTCCTCTACAGCATTTAATCGAAATTCGTTCGACAGAGACTGAAAGCACGCAGGTAACCGCAGCCCATGGCCAAGTCCCAAAGCACCCACGAAATCGCCGAAAACCGCGCCCCGTCGACGGCCGCTGCGCTCGTACCCGACCAACCGGCTGGATCGGCAGGCCGCGTGATGCCGGCACAGCCGGTAAGCCGGCCTCGCCCGCAACCTGGCGGTGCAGCAGGCCGCCAGGGTGGGCAAGGTCAGGGCAGGCAAGGCCAGGGCGCTGGCCAGGGCCGCGGACAAGCGGCCGGCGGGCCGCAGCAGCTGGCCCAGATGTTGAACCGCGCCCACGCCCTGCATCGCGCCGGGCGCCTGCGCGAAGCAGAGCCGATGTATCGCGCCGTGCTGGAGCGCGCGCCCAAGCGGGTCGCAGCACTGATCAACTTCTCCGCGCTGCTGCGCGCCACCGGCCGCGTACCCCAGGCCCGGGAAATCGCCGAACGGGCAGTGGCAGCAGGGCCGGAAAACGCGCTCGCCCATTTCACGCTTGGCACGACGCTCCGGGCCCTGCGCCGCGACAAGGAAGCCGTCGATTCCTACGAAAAGGCCGTGGCCCTCGACCCAACCATGATCAAGGCCTGGGTCAACCTAGCCGTCTCATGCGAGCACTTCGACCGCAAGCGCTCTATCGAAGCGCAGGGAAAGGTGCTGGAGGCGGAGCCGGACAATCTCGTCGCTCTCAACATGAAGCTGAAGAACGGGCTTCAGGAGTGCAACTTCGACGAATCGGAGAAGTGGACCAAGCGCCTGTTGGACGTAGTCGATCGCGACATGGAGCAGGTCGGCGAATGGCGGATCCTCGCCAACCTTGCCTACCGCGCCCTGTTCGTGCCAGTGCCGCCGCCCCTGCTGCTGCGCACCACGGGCAAGATCGACCAACTGCATCGCAGGGCACTGGGCGAAGTAGGCCAGCTGCCGGCCCTGCCGGCGCCAACGGCCGAGGATGCCAAGCGGAAGATCCGCATCGCCTATATGACGCCGAACTTCACCGACCATCCGGTGGGGCACGTCACGCTGAAGCTGTTCCCGCTGCATGACCGCGAGCGCTTCGAGGTGCACGCCATCTCGACGCAGGGGCGGCGCGGCGGCGATCCGAACTACAACAAGCGCCACCGGCACGGCGTCGACTTCTATCACGAGTTCGGCGACCTGGCCCATGTCGACATGGCGCGGCGCCTGCGCAATCTCGGCATCGACATCCTGATCGACCTCGACGGCTACATGGAAACGGCGAGCACGGCGATCATGGTGTTCCGCCCCTGTCCCATCCAGGTGTACTGGCTGGGCCATGCCGCAGGTCTGGGGCGTTCCTTCGTCGATTATCTGATCGCCGATGACATCGTCGTTCCCGAAGGCGAGGAAAATCTCTACCGCGAGACCATCGCGCGGCTGCCGGAGTGCTATCACGTCGCGTCGCCC
>CAZQLF010000373.1:0-3759 GCA_964594035.1 uncultured Rhodospirillaceae bacterium
CCGGCGGCTTTCCGCCACCCAGTCGCGCTCGGGCAGGGTTTCAAAGACGGGCTTGCCCCAGGGCGCCAGCGCCTTGCGGATGGCTGCACGGTCCGGCTGGCCGTCGATCAGGGCCTCCACCTCCCACCGCCGCCCGCGCTCAATCTCATAGCGCGACAGCGCGATGGCGAAGGAGTCGAGCACGGCTTCGGCTGCGGCCGCACCGGCCGCATCACTGCGCAGCCGCACGGTCCAGAGCATTTTCACGAGGCCTGGTCCGCCGGAACCACGAAGCTCGCGATCACCTTCTTGATTCCGGCCTTGTCGAAATCGATGTCGAGCTTCTCGCCTTCGGCGGCGCGCACGCTGCCATAGCCGAATTTCCGGTGAAAGATGCGGGTGCCCGGGGCGAAACTGGCTTCGCTGGAAATCACCCGGGCCTCACCCTCGATCTGCGGCGCCAGGCGCCGGCGCCCATATTCCCAGCTATTGCCGCCGAAGCCGCAACCGAACCCGCCGCTCACCACGCTGACCGCCGGCTCGGAAACGGTCCTGAGGCCGCTGACGCTGTCTTCTTCCACATGCTGGCGCGGCAGCTCGCCCACGAAACGCGAGGGGATCGAGGTTTGCCACTGGCCATGGGCCTGGCGGTTGGCGGCAAAAGAGATGTGCAAATGGCGGCGCGCACGCGTGATGCCGACATAGGCAAGCCGCCTCTCCTCCTCCAGCCCCGCCACGCCGTTCTCGTCCAGCGAGCGCTGATGGGGAAACAATCCCTCTTCCCAGCCCGGCAGGAAGACCACGTCGAACTCCAGCCCCTTGGCGCTGTGCAGCGTCATGATGTTCACCATATCGCGCGGATCGCCTTCCGCATTCTCCATCACCAGGCTTACATGGTCCAGGAAGCCGCCCAGCGCTTCGAACTCGCCCATGGCGTTGACGAGTTCCTTCAGGTTTTCCAGACGCCCGGGCGCGTCGGGCGATTTATCCATCTGCCACATGGCGGTGTAGCCGGACTCATCCAGGATCGTTTCCGCCACTTCCGTGTGTGGCAACCCTCCGCTCATCGCCCGCCAGCGGTCGAGATCGCTGATTAGCATTGCCACCGCGCGCCGCGCGGCCGGCTTCAATTCGTCCGTGGTCGAGATCTGGCGCGCGGCTTCCATCAGCGTCAGACCGGAGGATCGCGCCGTCGCATGGATCTGGCGCATGGTGGTATCGCCGATGCCGCGTTTCGGCTTGTTGACGATGCGCTCGAAGGCGAGATCGTCGGCCGGCTGATGGATCATGCGCAGATAGGCGAGCGCATCGCGGATTTCCTGGCGCTCGTAGAAGCGGGGGCCGCCCAGCACGCGATAGGGCAGGCCGAGCTTGATGAAGCGTTCCTCGAACTCGCGAGTCTGAAAGCCGGCCCGCACCAGGATGGCGATCTTTCCGAGCGCCATGCCCTTGCGCTGATAGGCCTCGATCTCCTCGCCCACCATGCGGGCTTCTTCTTCGCCGTCCCACAGACCGCGTAGGCGAACCATCTCGCCTTCTTCGCCCTCGGTATGCAACGTCTTGCCGAGGCGGCCGCGGTTATGGGCGATCAGGCCGGAGGCAGCGCCCAGAATATGACCCGTGGAGCGATAGTTGCGCTCCAAGCGGATGATTTGCGCGCCCGGGAAGTCCGTCTCGAAGCGCAGGATGTTGCCCACCTCCGCACCCCGCCAGCCATAGATCGACTGATCGTCATCGCCCACGCAACAGAGGTTGCGCCGGCCCTGGGCCAGGAGGCGCAGCCACAGATACTGCGCCACGTTCGTGTCCTGGTATTCGTCCACCAGGATGTAGCGGAACTGGTTCTGGTATTGCTGCAGGATCGAGGGCTGGCTTGCGAAGATGGTCAGGTTGTGGAGCAGCAGATCGCCGAAATCGCAGGCATTCAGACTGACCAGCCGTTCCTGGTAGAGGCGATAGAGCTTGAGGGCCATGCCCTCGGCGTAATCCGCCTTCTCGCTCTCCGTGACCTTGTCGGGTGTCAGCCCGCGATCTTTCCAGCGCTCGATGACGCCCAGCATCGCGCGGGCGGGCCATTTTTTCTCGTCGATGTCCTCTGCGGCGATGAGCTGCTTCAACAGGCGGATCTGGTCGTCGGTATCGAGAATGGTGAAATTGGGCTTGAGGCCGACGGCCTCGGCGTGGCGGCGCAGCAGGCGGGCGGCAAGCGCGTGGAAGGTGCCGAGCCACCAGCCCTCCACCGGCCGGCCAATGAGGGCCGAAATGCGATCCTTCATCTCGCGCGCTGCCTTGTTGGTGAAGGTGACGCAGAGAAGTTCGCCGGGCCGCGCCTTGCCGGTCATCAGGATATGGGCGAGCCGCGTCGTCAGAACTCGCGTCTTGCCGGTTCCGGCCCCGGCCAGGACCAGGACCGGACCCTCGGTCGCCTCGACCGCGGCCCGCTGCGATTCATTGAGCGAATCAAGATAGGGGGCGTTCATGACGCCTTCTTATCTGATCGGGCGGCCCTTAGCGACGTTCTAGCGTGCGACAATCCTTGCATGGGTCTTTAGATCGCCCCGCCACAGGTAAATCGCAAGGAGCGGCTCCGCCAATGTCCGCGTCGCATGGGGCATCATCGTCTCGTGCCGGATGACGCGGCCCGGCGGCTCGAGGCGCCAGGGATCCTCGCCCTTGCGCCATTCCGCATTCCCCGCCCCTACCACATAGATCTCCACCGCCGGATGGCGGTGGGTCGGATAATGCGTGTGCGGCCCCAGCACCAGGAACCCCAGTGCCAGGTCAGTGCTCTCCACCAGCCCGCCGGGTCCGGCGAGAACCACATAGCCATAGTTCTGCAGGAAGTTGGGATCGGGCGGCGAAGCAACGTAGTTGGGGTTTTGCACCCAGCGAAAATGGGGTGCGAGATCCGCCAGGGGCTCGACCAGCTTGCCGCGCCCGGCGGTGAGCGCGGGCCAGAAGCGGCGAACCGGCAAATCGCCGGTGCCGGGTTTGCTATTGGCCCTGTTTGCATCGATCTTGCGTACCGCCTCGGCGAAATCGGCGGGCAGGAGGGGGGCGAGTTCGCCGAGAAAGGTCTGAAGCTGATTCATAACGGCAGTTTAGCGGACAAGCTTGGAGGCTGTATGTAAGCTGGCGTGACGTTCTCTTGCGGAATTTCAGCCATGAAATCCATCGAACGAATCGATCTCGGCGCACCAAGCCTGGGCAGCACGCGCCACCTGGTTATCCATCGCTACGGCAAGTCCGGATCGCGCCCCAAGGCCTATCTCCAGGCTTCGCTCCATGCCGACGAAATCCCGCCGATGCTGGTGCAGCATCACCTGATCCGTCTGCTTGACGAGGCGGACAAGGCAAACGCCATCAGGGGCGAGATCGTCGTCGTTCCGGTGGCGAACCCCATCGGCAGCGGTCAGGTGGTCATTTCGACTCTCGCTGGCCGTCACGACGCCGCCGGCGGCCTCAACTTCAATCGGCGCTGGCCGGACCTGTTCGAAGGCCTGGAAGCACGGGTCAAAGGCAGGCTCGGCGCCGATGCGAAGGCCAATGTCGCCATCGTGCGCCGGGCGATGAGCGAGGCGATCGCCGGGATGAGTGCCAGTTCGCAGCTCAGCCGCAAGCGTCTGGCGCTGCTGCGGCTCGCCTATGACGCGGACTTCGTCCTCGACCTGCATTGCGACAATGAGGCGCTCCTGCATCTTTATCTCAACACCGTGCATTGGCCCGACGGCGCGGATCTCTCGGCAGAGATCGGAAGCCGCGGCACGATGATCTGCGATG
>CAZQLF010000374.1:0-3741 GCA_964594035.1 uncultured Rhodospirillaceae bacterium
CTTTGCGAGAACGATCTTTCCAATGGCGCCTTTGCCTTCGCGCAATCCCGCGAGATCACCATCGGCGCGGCCCCAGCCCGGGCCACGCGCATCAGCTATATGGGCGAACTGGGCTGGGAGCTTTATGTGCCGAGCGAGTTCGCCATCGGCGTTCTCGATCTGCTGATCGAGAACGGGAGCACGCATGGCCTGAAGCTCTGCGGCATGCATGCCATGGACTCCTTGCGCATCGAGAAGGCCTATCGCCATTGGGGCCACGACATCACCGATGAGGATACGCCGCTCGAGGCCGGGCTCGGCTTTGCGGTCGCCTTCGACAAGAATGTGCCGTTCACGGGGCGCGACGCGCTGCTGCGCCAGCGGGGGAACGGGGCGCTCGCCAAGCGCATGGTACAGTTCGCCCTCGAGGACCCGGAGCCGCTGCTCTATCACAACGAGCCCATCTATCACGACGGCAAGCTCGTCGGCACCACCAGCTCGGCCAATTACGGCCATCATCTCGGCCGCGCCATCGCCATGGGCTATGTGCGCAACGAAGGCGGGGTGGATGCGAATTTCATCGGCGGCGGCACATGGGAGATCGAGGTTGGGCTGGAGCGTTTTGCCGCCCGCGCCAGCCTGAAGCCGCTTTACGATCCGACCAGCGCGAGGATGAAGGAATGATCCGCAGCATCGAACCGGGCGCGCAAGCGCTGTCGGTCACCTGGCAAAAAGGTGCGACCAGCCGCTTTCCCTTCATCTGGCTGCGCGACAATTGCCGCTGTGCCAAGTGCCGCGATCCGCGCAACGGCCAGCGGCTGTTCGACACGCTGGATCTTCCGGCGGAGCCGAAGCCGCAGGAAGCGACGCTCGATGGCGAGGGCGTGGCGATCCGCTGGGCCGGCGACGATCACGAGAGCCGGTATGGCAGCGCCTGGCTTGCGGCACACGACCTGGCGCCGGATGCGCGTGCCCAGCGCCGTGGCCGCAAGCATCGCCTCTGGGGTGCCGAGATCGCCAACGATCTGCCGCAGGCCGATTGGCCCACAGTGCTCGCCAAGCCAGCGGAAGAACTGCGCCTGCTGACCGGGCTTGCCGATTACGGCTTTGCCCTGCTGCACAAGGTGCCGACAGAAATGGGGCAGGTGGCGGCCGTCGGCGATCGCCTGGGCCATGTCCGGGTGACCAATTACGGCCAGCTGTTCGATGTGGTCTCGCTACCCAATCCCAATAACCTCGCCTTCACCGCGGTGGGGCTCGGCGTGCACACCGACAATCCCTATCGCGATCCCACGCCGGGCCTGCAGCTTCTGCATTGCCTGGAGGCGGATGCGCCCGGCGGCGATACGCTGCTGGTGGATGGATTCCGCGCCGCAGAAGAACTGCGCCGCCGCCATCCCGAGGATTTCGCGCTCCTTGCGCACCTGCCGCTGCCGTTCCATTTCGCCGATGCCAAGGCCGATCTGCGCGCCTCCACGCCGATGATCTCGACGGATTTCGAAGTCAATGTCACGGCGGTGCATTTCAACAACCGCTCCATGACGACGCTCGATCTGCCGGAGGAGGACGTCCTGCCCTGGTATCGCGCCTATCGCCGCTTCGCCGCGATCATGCGCGAGCCGGCAGGGGAGCTGCGCATCCGGCTATCGCCCGGCGATCTCATCATCATGGAGAACAATCGCGCGCTGCATGGGCGCACTGCTTTCGATCCCAATCTCGGCAAGCGCCACCTGCAGGGTTGCTATGTCGACAAGGACGGGGTGGAAAGCCGGCGGCGGGTTCTGCAACGAGGCGCCGCTTGAGCAAGACCAAACATCAGCTCGTCGACGAGATCGTCGATCTCTACGCGCGCAAGGGCAATGCCAGCTATGGCGAAGGCGTCAGCATGAACGAGCACGGACTGCAGGCGGCGTTACTGGCCGAACAGGAAGGCCAGCCGGGGCCGATGATCGTTGCAGCATTGCTACACGATATCGGCCACCTGCTGCACGATTTGCCGGAGGATATTGCGGAACACGGCATCGATACCCAGCATGAGTCATTGGCCTCGGCCTGGCTGTCGCAGCACTTCCCGCCGTCGGTCAGCGAGCCGGTGCGCCTGCATGTGGCGGCCAAGCGCTACCTCTGTGCCACTGTGCCCGGCTATTTCGCCGATCTCTCGGGAGCTTCGGTGCAGAGCCTGCAGCTGCAGGGTGGCCAGATGTCGCCGGCGGAATCGGAAGCCTTCCGCACCGAGCCCTTCATGGGTGCTGCCCTGCGGCTGCGGCACTGGGACGATCTGGCGAAGGTCGTCGGCCAGAAGACGCCGGGTTTCGATCACTACCGCCCGGCAATCGCAGCAGCGCTGCGCGATTAGTCTCTAGGCGACCTGCCTGGCGATCTCGCCGGCATAATCTTTCGCAAACTGGCGGAAGGCAATCGCGGGCCGGCCGAGAACCTTGCGGATGTCATCATGGATCGGGGCAGTGCCGCGCTGGCGCATGCGTTCGAACAGATTGATGATGAGATCGGCGTAAAAGTCTGACGCGCCTTCATCGATCAGCTGGCGCCGGTAGTCGTCGGGCGCCATGTCTTCGTAGGTGAAACGCTTGCCGGTCGCTTCGCTCAGGATCGCCGCGACCTTCGCATGATTGAGGGCTTCGGGCCCGGTCAGCACATAGGCCTGGCCGTTATGGCCCGGCTCGGTCAGCGCCTTGATCGTGACCGCCCCGATATCGCGCACATCGACGAAGGGCAGCCGCGCCTCGCCGGCCGGCAAGCGGATCTTCCCGCCGGGACAATAGGTCAAAAAATTCTGGTTGAACCATTGCGGCCGGATCAGGACATGCCCCAATCCCGATTGCGCCAGCTGGCGATCGCCTTTGCCGTGATTGGCGACGAGAGGATCGGGGGAATTCGCGTCGGCAGACGAGGCGGAGAGACGCGCGATCATGCGCACACCGGCACGCCCAGCCGCCTCGATGACATTGGCCTGGAGCGCCAGCTGGTCCGGATGCTCGAACGAGGCGAGGAAAACGGCCTCGATCCCCTTCATGGCCTTGTCCAGGGAGGGAACGTCCTCGTAGCTTCCCAGCGCGATATCGAAGCCGGATTTGGGCAGGCTGGCGGCATTGGCTGCCTTGCGCAGGAGAACGCGGACCGGCCGCCCCGCTGCGACGAGCTGGCGGGTGATTTCACTGCCGGTTGTGCCGTTGGCGCCTGTGACGAGGATCACCGCTGTTCTCCTCAAGGTTGGGCAGGGACCCGGCTTCCCTAGCACAAACGCAATCCGATTTCCTCTCGCCCTCGCAAGGCAAGCGAAGCGCAAATGCCCAGCCCCTTCCAATCATGGATACCCGCCACTTCATGAGTCAACGCAGCGCAGGGCGCGTGCTTGCCCTGATTTTCCTCATCGTTCTGAATGCAATCCTCGCCGTACCGGCGAGCGCCAAATCGCCGATCGTGGTTTCCACCGTCCGGCCGATCAATTCGCTGGTCGCTGCTGTCATGAAGGGCGTGGGCCAGCCGACGACGCTGATCCCCTCCGACGAGCCGCCGGGTTACTTCCTGCTGCATGACCAGGACGAGACGGCGTTGCGCCAGGTCGACCTCATCGTCTGGATCGGCCCTTCGCTGGAGACGGCGCTGGCACGCGCCTTTGCCGATCCCGAGGTGGGCGCGCGCATCCTCGAGCTGGGCGATATCGGCGGCCTGCTGACATTTCCCCCGCGCCATGGCGGCGAATGGGACCAGCACCCGCCGCCGGCCAACCGCCGTCCGCCC
>CAZQLF010000375.1:0-3739 GCA_964594035.1 uncultured Rhodospirillaceae bacterium
GCCGGGCTGGTGGTGATGATCGCCATCGACACGATCCTTGTCGGGCGTTTCAGCAGTCACCAACTCGCCTTCTTCGCCATCAGTGCAGCACCCCAGATCATCATGGTGGCCGTCAGCGTCGGCCTGATGGTCGGTGCGGTGGTTCTGACCGCCCAGGCCGATGGCGCCGGCCGGCAGCAGGAGTGCGGCCGCTTCTGGCGCCTTGCGATGCTGCTGTCGATGGGTATCGGTCTGTTCTTCTCGGCGGTCTTGTTGCGCGGCGACCTGCTGCTGCACGCGTTGGGCGAAAACGACGACATCACCAAAGGCGGCGGCAAAGTCATGCAGATGTGGGCCGTAGGCATGCCGGCGGCCGTGCTTTATGGCGCGACATCCACCTTCCTCGAAGGCATTTCGCGGCCCCGCACGGGCATGATCGTTTCGCTCAGTTCGAACCTTGCGAACCTGGCGCTCGCATGGACTTTGATCTTCGGCCATTTCGGCCTGCCGGCCATGGGTGCCATGGGGGCGGCACTCGCAACATCCATCACCCGCTGGGTCATGTTCGCGGCGATCTCCGGCTACGTGCTGCGCATGCCGGACCGCGAGCGTTTCGGCATCCATGCACCGTTGAAGGGCTATTACCACCTGATCGGTAAGATGCTGCTGCTGGGGCTGCCGGTGGGCTTTGCCGTCACCTGCGAGACCACCGCCTTTTCCGGCGCCACGATCATCGCCGGCTGGCTGGGCGAAACATCGCTCGCCTCCTACCAGCTCTCCATCAACGTCACCTCGTTCTTCTACATGGTGACGCTCGGCCTCGGTACCGCGGCCGCCGTGCGCGTGGGCAATGCCGTCGGCCGTGACGATTTGCGCGGCGTGCGCCAGGCGGGGTGGATTGCCGTCGGCATGATCTTTGCTGTGATGTCTGCCGTCGGCATCGCCATTCGCCTCCTGCGCGGCGACATCGCCACGCTCTATTCCAGCGATGCCGCCGTCATTCAGGCGGCGTTGCCGGCACTCGCGGTGATCTCCTTCCTTGTCATCTTGGACGGCATGCAGGGCGTGCTGATGGGGGCGTTGCGCGGCACCGGTGATGTGGTGTTCCCCATGGCTGGGTACCTGATAGCGTTCTGGGGCTGTGCCCTGCCGCTTTGTTATTACTGGGGTTATCGCCAGGGCGCCGGTGCGGTCGGCATCGCCCAGGGACTTACCGCGGGCTTGCTGGTGATCTGCTCTCTGCTGGCCGGGCGATTCTTCATCGTCAGCCGCCGGCATATCCGCATCGCGTGACATACGACATCGCCATCATCGGTGCCGGCGTGGCCGGCGCCGCCGCCGGCTATGCGCTGGCGCGCTCGCGCGGCAGCGCCGATAGCATCATCCTGCTCGAGCGGGAATCCCAACCTGGGGATTCCAGCACCTGCCGCTCGGCCGCGCTGTACGAGCCCGCTCTCGGCAATGTCGTGGTGCGCGCCTTCAACACGGCGAGCGTCGCGTTCCTGCGCTCGCCTCCACCCGGCTTCGCCGAACGCGCGCTGCTCACCCGGCGCGGCGAGTTGACCATCGCCGATGACAGCCAGCGTGCCGCGCTCGAGCAGATGCTTGCTCTCGATGGCTTGGGCGGCCATGCGATTCGCGAAATCTCTGCCGCCGAGGCGCTGGCGAAGCTGCCGATCCTGCGGCCCGAATTCGTTCGCTTTGCCTGCTATGAGCCCGACGTGATGGATATGGATGTTAACGCCATCCATCAGGGCTTCTTGCGTCGTTTTGCGGCTAAGGGCGGCAAACTCATCTGCAATGCGGAGATTGCCGGCATCGAAAAAACCGGCTCTGCCTGGCACGTCACCGCAGGCGGTGAAACGATCGCCGCCAATGCGATCGTCAATGCGGCCGGCGCCTGGGCGGACGACATCGCGGCACTGGCCGGTGCGAAAAAGGTCGGTTTGCAGCCCAAACGGCGCACCGCCGCCATTCTGCCGGCACCGGAGGGATTTGACATCCATGGCTGGCCCGTCTTCGGTGTCGCCGGCGAGGCCGGATATGTCAAGCCGGAGGCCGGCAAGCTGCTTGTCTCCCCCGGCGATGCCACGCCGGTCGAACCGCAGGACGTGCAGCCCGAGGAACTCGACGTTGCCATCCTCGTCGACTGGTATGAGACAAAGACGAACCAGACAGTGCGCCGCGTCGAGCGGCGCTGGGCCGGCCTGCGCACCTTCGCCCCGGACAATAGCCCGGTGCTGGGCGAAGACCCGGGCCTGACTGGCTTCTGGTGGCTCGCCGGCCAGGGTGGTTACGGAATCATGATGGCGGAATCCCTTGGCCGCAGCCTCGCCAGCCTGATGCAACAGGGCCAACTGCCCGAGGATCTTCGCGCTTTCGGCGTGTTGCCAGCCGACATTTCGCCCGCCCGCTTTCGCTCGATCTGAAACGGGCCAAATTAAAGCGAGACATGTCGAATCCGGACTTCTCTATTGCCCCGCCGCGATGCAGGATCGCGCCCCATGATCCCGCTCATCGATAGCGCGGCCTTGTTCGGCGGCCCTTCGCCAGCGCGGCAGGTTGCCGATGCGGCGGTTCACCAGGCTGCGACCGGCATCGGCTTCCTGATAATGACCAACCTGCCGGCCGATATGCCGATGGGATCGGCGGCACGCCGTCGCCTGCTGCGTCTCTTCGATTTGCCGGGGAGCGAGGTCAGAAAGCTCTGGCGCCAGAAATTCGATCCCGAGCGGCCCAACGTCTATCGCGGCTGGTTTCCGCTGCAGCCCGGCCATGCCACCTATAAGGAAGGCATCGACATGGGCCGCGATGTCGCCTATGGCCGCGGCGCCGTCGACGAAATCGACCCGCTGCTGGAGGCGACCCCGCTGCCCCCGGAACAGGCGCTGCCCGGCTGGCGCGCCGACATCGCGAACTATTACCGGCAATTCGAGAAGATCTCCGCCACGCTGATGCGCTCGCTCGCTCGCGGTTTGGGGCTTGAGGAACACATCTTCGACGATGCTTTTGTCGGCGGCGTCTCGACCCTGCGGTTGATCCACTACCCGCCCCGTTCTGCCGCCTCCTTTGTCGGCCTGACGGAGGACGAATGTTGGGTTAGCCATAACGGTAAACGGCGCTATGTCACCGGGCGCCCGCATGTCGATAGCGGCTTTGTCACCTTGCTGGCCCAGGATGGCGTCGAGGGCCTGCAGGCCAAGGCGTCCGACGGCACCTGGCTCGATGTGCCGCCGCTGGAGAATACGCTGGCGGTCAATTTCGGCCTGACTCTGGAGCGCTGGACCGGCGGGCGTATCAAGGCAACCCAACATCGCGTCCTCGGCGCTGACCGCGAGCGCTACTCCATTCCGTTCTTCTATGAGCCGCGGGTCGACTATGCGATCGCGCCTTTGCCGCTGCCGGGGATCGAGCCCTTCGCGCCGTTCCTCTATGGCGACCATGTCTGGGCGAACACCACCCGCTTTGTGGAATTTCAAGGCCTGGCCCATTTACGCCCGGCGCGCGGTATCCAATTGCCGGCGCGCGCCGAACCAATTTCCGCCGGAGGAGTACGATGAAAGCTGCTGTCTGCCACGAATTCAAAACGCCGCTGGTGATCGAAGACGTCAAGCTCGCCGAGCCCGGCCCCAACGACATTAGGGTCAAGATGAAGGCCTGCGGCATCTGCCATTCGGATATCCACTATATCGACGGCGCCTGGGGCGGCACGCTGCCGGCTGTTTACGGCCATGAGGGCGCGGGCATCGTCGAAGTGGTC
>CAZQLF010000376.1:0-3723 GCA_964594035.1 uncultured Rhodospirillaceae bacterium
GTTTGTGGCTTTCGTTGCTCCCGGCCAGGAAGCACATGATGCGGGTGTAGTCGCCTATCAGGGGAGGGCAAAGGACACGAAGTCGGGCGGGGCGAAGGCGATCGTCGTTGCCTGGTAATCCGGCGTGTGCAAGACGGCAACGGGCGGGGCGATCGCCACATACGACCAGGCGCTGAGGTGGAATGCCATGAGCTTCACCAAGCCCATGGGCGTCTGCGGCGGCGATACGGGCTACTGGTCCGATCCGCCGAAATCGGCATGAGGCCCAATCATGGCCGCTGACATCACTGCCGATGTGATCATCGTCGGCTCGGGCATTTCCGGCGCGCTGATGGGAGCAAAGCTCGCGGCAGCCGGTGTGAAGGTTGCGATCCTGGAAGCAGGCCGGAAGTCTGCCCGAAGAACGGGGGTGAGAACCTCTTGGATAGGGTGGGGAAAGGTGCCGGATTGCGCCATTCCCGCAAGGCCCCAGGCGATGCACCCGGTCTCCGACAATATGGACTTCTGGTACAAGCAGGTTGGGCCCGACAAATTCTCCAGCACCTATCTGAAGCAGGTCGGCGGCACGACCTGGCATTGGCTCGGCACCTGCCTGCGCTTCGTGCCGAAGGATTTCTCGCTGAAGACGAGCTATGGCCGCGGCGTCGATTGGCCGATCACCTATAGCGAACTCGAGCCGCATTACGGCAAGGCGGAGAATGAGATCGGCGTCAGCGGTGATTCGAAAGAGTCGCTGGGCTCGCCGCGCTCCTCGGCCTTTCCCATGCCGGCGATCCCGCCCACCTATCTCGACAAGGCCTATGCCAGGGCATTAACCGGCACGAAGTACCAGGTGCGCGCCACGCCCCAGGGCCGCAATTCGGTGGATCGCGGCCAGCGTCCGGCCTGCTGCGGCAATGCGAGCTGCATTCCGGTCTGTCCGGTGCAGGCGAAATATGATGCGACGGTCCATCTCGGCCAGTTCCAGAAGAACGGTGGCGCTCTTCATGCCGAGACGACGGCAACCTTCATCGAGGTCGGCGGCCAGGGGATGATTACGGGCATCCGCTTCCGGCGCCCCGATAACAGCGAGGGTCGTGCCGTGGGCCAGGTCTATGTGCTGGCGGCCCACGCCATCGAGACGCCGCGGCTGCTGCTCAACTCGCGCCAGCCTGATGCTCCCAATGGTGTTGCCAACCGCTCGGACCAGGTCGGCCGCAATCTGATGGATCACCCGGTGCAGCTGAGCTGGGCATTGGCGAATGATCCAGTCTGGCCCTATCGCGCGCCGTTTTCGACATCTGGCATCGAGAATCTTCGCGATGGACCGTTTCGCCGCCAGCGGCCGGCCTTCCGTATCGAGATTGGCAATGACGGCTGGTCCTGGCCGACGGGGGCACCGGTATCGACGGCAGCGGATCTCGCCAATCTCGGTATGACCGGCAAGGCGCTCGATGCCGAGCTGGTGCGCGTGACATCACGCCATGTGCGCCTCGCCTCGCTCACCGAGCAGCTTCCCGATCGGGAAAACCGCGTGACGCTCGATCCAGACGAGAAAGATTTCTATGGCGTGCCGGTGCCGCGCATCAATTATCGGATCGACGATTTCACCCGCGCGGGTCTTGCGGCGGCGCGGCGCGCCCATGACGACATCTTTGATCGGTTGGGCACCACGGGCACCAGCCACAGTCCGGATTTCCAAGGAGCGGGCCATATCATCGGCACCGCGCGCATGGGCCGCGACCCGCGTAGCTCGGTGGTCGACCGCACTTTAAACTGCCACGATCATCCCAATATGTTCATCCTGGGATCGGCGGTGTTCCCCACCTCGGCCACGGCCAATCCCACCCTCACCATCGCCGCCCTCAGCCTGCGCGCCATTGCTCCGGTGAAGGCGGCCCTGCACAGCTAATTTCGGTCCCGTCATGAAAGAATCGGATTTCGACGAACTCTGCCGCTGGATCACCGAGGCCGGGCTCGCCGGCCGCACCGAGATCGCGATGCTCGAAGGATTCTGCGAGCGTCTCGGCGCCGCTGGCCTTCCGCTGGCCTTCGGCGTGGTCGTCGCCGACACGCTGCATCCGATCCATGAAGGCCGCGCCATCCGCTGGTACCGCGACAAGCCCGAGACGACCATCGTCGAATACGGGCCCACCACGGAAGGGCAGGCGGCGGAGAGCTGGCGGCGCAGCGCCTTCTATCGCCTGTTCTCCACCGGTGAATCCTTCCTGCGCCGGCGGCTGACGGCAGAGACCGAGGTGGAATTTCCCGGACTAAAGGCGAACCGCGAAGAAGGCATGAGCGACTATGTCGCGATCATGAATCGCTTCGCCGCCGAGGGCGTGATCGGTGAGGCCGATTGTGTCTTCACGGCATGGACGACGGACAAGCCCGAGGGATTTTCCGACGAAGACCTCGACGATCTGCAGCGTCTGGCCCCGTTCCTGGCGATCGCTGTCAAATGCGCCACGCTGGCAGGCATCGCCCAGACCCTCGTGCAAACCTATCTCGGCCGCGATGCCGGACAGCGCGTTCTCGCCGGACGTATCGGCCGCGGCGTCGCCGAGAGGATTGACGCGGTTCTCTGGTTCAGCGACCTGCGTGGCTATACCCGCATCAGCGACACAGCAGCGCCGGAGCAGATCATCCCGCTGCTGAACGACTATGCCGAGGCCGTCATCTCCGCGGTGCAGGCGCAGGGCGGCGACGTGCTGAAGCTGATCGGCGACGGCGTGCTGGCGATCTTCCGCGCCAGCGATCGCGAACAGGGCTGCCGCTCGGCCATCACCGCGGCCAAGGCCGCCGGCGCCGCCATTCGCGTTCTCAACGAAAAGCGCACGGCCGAGAACCTGCCGACCACGAACATTTATCTCGGCCTGCATGTCGGCGAAGTCTTCTTCGGCAATATCGGCAGCAAGAACCGCCTCGATTTCACGGTGGTAGGCCCGGCGGTGAACGAAGTCAGCCGCATCGCCGCCATGTGCCGCTCGGTGGAGCAGAAGGTGCTGATGTCCTCGGCCTTCGCCGCGGCCCTCGGCGGCAACGGCCCCCGGCTCGTCTCCGTCGGCCGCTATGCGCTGCGCGGCGTTGCCAATCCGCAGGACCTCTACACCGTCGATCCGGTGCCACCGGCAGCGGCGGCGAAATAGCGGGCTACTTCTCCAGCGCCAGCAGCCCGTGCAGCATTCCGCAGGTTTCTTCGTCGGCAATGCCGTCGAACTTCGCCGGGCGGAAGTGGCGCTGGAAGGCTTCGAGCGACAGCTTGGTGACCGTGTCTTTCGCGCCGTCGGCAGAAACCTCGTAGCCGATCGTTGCCAGGGCGCCGCGCACCGACGCCGTATCGTTCGGCCCCTTCACCGGCGCCGGCCAACGCCCGATGCCTGCCTTCGCCAGGCACTGCCAATCGAACAGCTCGCCGGGATCGATTTTGCGCGCCGGCGCCACATCGGAATGGCCAAGGACGCGCGCCGGCGAAATCTTGTGGCGCGCGAGGATGTCGCGGCTGAGCCCGATCAGCGCCGTCATCTGTGCATCAGGAAAGGGCTGGTAGCCGAACTCATGACCCGGATTTGCCAGCTCGATGCCGATGGAGACGCTATTGATGTCGCGCTCGCCGGCCCAAAAGCTGACGCCTGCATGCCAGGCGCGGCGCCGCTCGTCCACCAGGCGATAAACCTTGCCTACTTCGTCGATCAGGTAGTGGCTGCTGACCTGCGCTTCGGGATCGGTCAGGCGCCTGAGTGC
>CAZQLF010000377.1:0-3713 GCA_964594035.1 uncultured Rhodospirillaceae bacterium
TATACGCTGTTAATGGCGACGGTGTCGAGCCACGGCATCAACCCGGCCTTGTACAAGAAGACACTCGGCTACGAGCCGGTCACCGGCTTTGCGCCCATCAGCATGGTCGCCTCCATCCCGCTGGTGCTGATCACGACCGCGAACCTGCCCGCCAAGACCGTGCCAGACCTGGTGGCGCTAGCGAAGAAGAAGGCGGGGGAACTGAACTACGCGTCGAGTGGCAACGGATCGCCGGTACATCTGGCCGGCGCGATGTTCGCCCAGAGCGCCAACGCGAAGATGGTGCACGTTCCCTATCGCGGCGGCGCGCTTGCCAACACGTCGGTCATCGCCGGCGAGACCCAGCTGAGCTTTGCCACGCTGCCCGGCGCCTTGCAACAGGTCAAGGCCGGCCGGCTGCGTGCCATTGCGGTCACCACCAGGGAGCGATCGCCGCAGTTGCCGGATGTGCCCGCCATGCGTGAAGTGCCGGGTTTCGCCAGCTTCGAGATCAATACCTGGAATGCGCTGCTGGCACCAAAGAACACCCCCCAACCGGTGATCGATGCCCTGAACAAGGCAGTCGCCAAGTCACTGGCTTCGCCGAAATTGATCCAGCGCTTCCATGGGGAAGGGGCGAACCCAGCAAGCAGCACTCCCGCCGAACTCGGCCGGTTCATCAATGCCGAGCTGGCCAAATGGGCTGGTGTCGTGAAGGAACTGAACGTCAAGGTCGACTGACGCCCGACTCCCATGACCCGGGCATGTTGCCTCTGGTGCTGCCGGAAGTCTTGACCCCGGTGACCGCCGTGTACCGGTGGACGATGTGCGAACCAGCCGCCCTTTGGGGCGGCCTTGCGCCGGATTCTTCGCTGCCAGCGAAAGGCTTCCATGCTCCGCATGGAATATCCAACTCTCGTGTCCTATTCACATGAACAATATTGATCGCCGAGGCTTTCTCAAGGCGGGTGCAGCCGCATCTGTCGCTTCTGTCACCGCGGTACTTCCCGCAGCGGCCATGGCGGACGACGACAAAGTCTCTCTGTCCTCGAAGCCCGCAACAGGCGTGACCCGCGCGCTGGCCCGCTATCTCGTCAGCGCCCGCTATGAAGACCTTCCCGCCAATGTGCGCAAGGAAGGCACGCGTACCTTGCTGAACTGGGTGGGCGTGGCCGTCGGCGGATCTCACCACGAGACCGTGGACCGCGCTGTTGTTGCCCTGAAGCCTTTTTCCGGCCCGCGCCAGGCCGGCCTCCTGGGTCGAACCGAGCGGTTCGACATCATGAATGCGGCGTTTATCAATGGCGTCAGCAGCCATATCTTCGACTTCGACGACACCCACCTCAAGACGATCATTCATCCGGCCGGTCCGGTGGTGTCGGCCATCCTGGCTTTGTCCGAATATCGAACGGTGTCGGGGAAGGATTTCCTCAATGCACTGGTCCTCGGCGTGGAAACCGAATGCCGCATCGGCAATGCCGTCTATCCCAACCACTATGACACCGGCTGGCACATCACCGGCACAGCCGGCGTCTTCGGAGCGGCCGCCGCTTCCGGGAAGATCCTCGGCCTGAGCGAGCAGCAGATGGTGTGGGCGTTGGGCCTGGCCGCCTCGCAGCCGGTTGGGCTGCGCGAATCCTTCGGCTCGATGAACAAGAGCTTCAACCCTGGCCGTGCCGCCAGCAACGGCCTGTTCGCGGCGATCCTGGCGTCGAAGGATTACACGAGCTCCGACGGCATGATCGAAGCCAAACGCGGATGGGCCAACACCATCAGCACCAAGCAGGACTACCGCGAAATCACGGAAGGCCTGGGCCAGCGCTACGAGGCCGCCCTCAATACCTACAAGCCGTTTGCGTGCGGCATTGTGATCCACCCCGCGATCGACGCCGCGATTCAGCTGCGCAACGAGAATCACCTTGCCGCGGAGCAGGTCGAGAGCATCAACCTCAAGGTGCATCCGCTGGTCATCGAACTGACTGGCAAGAAAACGCCCCAGATCGGTCTCGAAGGCAAGTTCAGCGTCTACCACTCGGTCGCCGTCGCGATCATCGAGGGCGCTGCGGGCGAGCGACAGTACAGCGACCGTGCGGTACGCGATCCGAAGGTCGTCGCCTTGCGGGACAGGGTCAGTGCCACCATCGATCCCGCGATCAAGCCAGAGCAGGTGGAAATGACGATCAGATTGAAAGATGGGCGCACGCTGAAGAAATTCATCCCGCACGCGATTGGCAGTGTCGAAGTACCGATGACGGACCAGCAGCTGGAGGCCAAGTTCCTTGACCTTGCCGATGGCGTTATCCCGGCCGCACAGGCGCGGAAACTGATCGAGATCTGCTGGCGCGTCGAAACGCTCGACAAGGCGGGCACGATCGCGATGGCAGGCGTTAAGAGAACTTGACTTGCAGTGCGGGAAACGGAACCTGATCCATTGATTCCGCTCCATGAACGCCGTTTTTAGCGTACATGTTTTCCCTACATAGCCGGCTTCGGCGGCGCCAGGAACTGGTATCAAGTGAGGCAGGACAACCTCTAGCCCTGCATGAAGCGCTCAACCTCCATCCCGGCACCGCCACCCGACGCCGCCCACGTCATGCCCACCATGCCCCGTGGCGCCGCGGAGCTGGCCGAAGACCGCAACTTCGTCACCGCGCTCGCGCGCGGCATGGAGCTGCTGCGCGCGTTCGGGCCGCATGACGACTACCTGGGCAATGCCGAGCTGTCCCGCCGCACGGGCATTCCGCGGCCCACCGTGTCGCGCCTGACCTATACGCTGGCCTCGCTGGGCTACCTTGTCTACATCGAATCGATGGAGAAGTACCGGCTGGGGCAGGGCGCGATGGTGCTGGGTCATCGCTACATTGCGGGCGCGGGCATCCGCGAGATCGCGCAGCCGCTGATGCAGTCGCTCTCGTTCGCGACCGACTGCACCGTTGCGCTGGCCATGCCCGACCGCCATGCGATGGTCTACCTGGAATCCTGCCAGCCGCGCGGCGCGCTGGTGATCCGTCTCGCGCCCGGCGCGCGGTTGCCGATGGCGACGTCGGCCATGGGGCGCGCATGGCTGGCAGGGCTCGACGATGCGCACCGCGAAGCCGCGCTGGCCGAACTGGAGCGCCACTACGGCGCACGCTGGGCGCCGGTGCGCGGCAAGATCGAGCGTTCGCTGCGCGACCACGCGCGGCGCGGCTTTTGCGTGGCCCATGCCGAGTGGGACCGCACCGTCAGCGGCGCCGCGGCGCCGCTGCGGCTCGAAGGCAGCGGCGAGGTGCTGGCGCTGAATATCGGCGGTGCCGCAGCGCGGCTGTCGCCCGAAATCCTGGAAGGCAACCTGGGCCCGCGCATCCGTGACCTGGCCCAGACGCTGCAGGCGCGGCTGTGGCAGGCGGGCGCCGGGCAGCAAGGATCGACACGCACGCCGCCGGCAACGCCCGACGCACGTGAAGCCAACTGAAAGACAACTCAGATACGAGGAGACAAACGCATGCAAGTCAAAGACAAGGCCGTCGTCGTGACGGGCGCCGCCACCGGTATCGGCCGGGCGCTGGCACTGGCATTTGCGCAGGCCGGCGCGCGCGGCGTGGCGATCGCAGATCTCAATGCCGCCGGCGCCGCCTCGGTGGCGGCCGAAGTGCAGGCGGTGGCGCCGGACTGCAAGGTGTTCGGGCAGGCGGTCGACGTCGCCGATGCCAGCGCGGTGCAGGCCCTGACGGACGAGGCCACGCGCCGCTTCG
>CAZQLF010000378.1:0-3705 GCA_964594035.1 uncultured Rhodospirillaceae bacterium
TGAAGCCGAGCAGCTCATAGAAGCGCACCGAGCGATCCAGGTCGTGAACGCGAATGCCGATATGGGCAAGACCCAAAACGGGGATCGGCGCATCCTTCGTTGCCCGGCTCGTCATGATTTCCTCGGTTGTTCGCTGTGATCCATCCAGGGCGACTGCGGACTCGACCTGAAGCCTACACTCAGCCCTGCCTCGCCACCCAAATGGCCCTCAGCACCTTTTTGTCAACCTTTCCGGTCGCGCCGAGAGGAAACGCCTCGAGGAAGTGGAATGCGGCCGGCACCTTGTAGTCGGCGAGGTCGTGCCGGCAATGCGCCGCCAATACCTCCGCCGTGACGGTTGTTCCGTGGTGCGGCACGACGAAAGCAACCGGGACTTCGCCATATTTGCGATCCGCCACGCCGATGACCGCCGCCAATTGCACACCGGGGCAGCGGACGATAACCCCTTCGACCTCCGCCGGTGCGATATTGGCGCCCCCGCGGATGATGATGTCCTTGATCCGTCCGGTCAGGTGGTAGAAGCCCCCAGCATCGCGAAAGCCCAGGTCGCCGGTGCGGAAAAGACCCTCTTGCAACGACGATCGGGTCAGCGTCTCGGCTTTGTGATAACGCTTGAGCGTTGAGGGGGCTTGCACCAGCAATTCGCCCTGCTCTCCGTCAGCAGCCTCTTCCCCCATGCCATTGATGATGCGGACCACCACGCCCGGTGCTGCGCGGCCGATGGCACCCGCTGGCACGTCCCGCGGGTCCGAGGCGAAGCGGCCGAAGACAGGGCGGGCCTCGGTCAGCGCATAGTAATCGTCGATCGCCTTGTTGAATCGGTTGGCAAAGCGCTCTTTCAGTTCCGCTGGGAGCGGTGCGCCGGCGCAGATGAGCAGGCGCATGAAGGAAAGATCGATCGAAAGATCATTCTGCTCGGCGTAGTCGAGCATCATGGTGAACATGGTCGGCACGCCATGAAAGATGCTGGCACGGTGCGCCGTGAGCGCCTGCAGCACCTCGCCGGGATGGAAACGGCGCAGGATCACCACCTCGCCGCCGGCCTGCAGGCCAGTCGCTGCCGCCGTCGACAGGCCGTAGAGAAAGCCGAGTGGCAGTGCCACCAGCGTCACATCGGCTTCGGTGATGTTCCACATGTCGATCAGGGCGGCGTTGCCCTGGATCTCGGCGCGCTGGTCGAACAGCACGGCCTTTGGCGTTCCCGTGGAGCCGGAGGTGTAGATGACGAGAAAATCATCGTCGCAGGCAACGGCCCTTCCGGACAGCGCGCCAACGGCGGCCGGCGTATCCTGCACCAGGGCCGCGAGCGGCCAGCGGATTTCCGGCGCCACCGCTTCCTCCGCCACGGCCCGCAATGTCTCGTCATGAAACACGAGCTTGGCGCCGGAATGAGCAACGATGTGGGCGACCTCCCGCACCGTCAAGCTGGGATTGATGGGCACAAAGACGGCACCGAGGCCTGCTGCCGCGTAGTAGGCGGTCATCAGTTCCGGCCGGTTCTCGCTCAGAAAGGCAAAGGCGTCGCCCTTCGCGATGCCCATCCCGGTCAGGGCCTGGCAGGCACGGCAGACCTCCGTCAGGAATTCGTCATAGCTCAGCGTCGCTGAGCCGCAGCGCAGCGCCGGTGCAGCGCCGCGCCGGCCGGCGACATCTCGCAACAGGTCGAAGATCGCTGGCGAAGCCATGGCCGCGATGCGTCAGGCGCCCTTGCGAATCATCATGACCTTCCACTCGCCTTCCTGGACGACCTCGTCACGCTGGTTGAGCAGTTCGACGTGAAAGAACACGATGCCCTGCGCCGGCTTCCTGGTTTCACGCTTGCTGGTGACCCTCTCCTCGACCCGGATGGTATCGCCGATCTTGATCGGGCCTTTCATATCCCAGGTCATGCCGAGGAAGGCGATCGCCGTACCCTCCTTGATGCCAAGACGGCTTTCCAGGCCGGTGGCAATGGCGAAACCCGCCGGCCCATGCAGGATGCGGCCGCCGAAGATCGTGTGCTTGGCGAACTCTTCGTCGGTATGGATCGGGTTGTGATCGCCCGTTATGGCCGCGAACATCACGATGTCGGCTTCCGTGATGGTGCGCTGGGGGCTGACCCAGCTGTCGCCGGGATTCAAATCCTCGTAATAGCGGGCGTCCTTGCCGATCTTCGGCACGGGCTTTCTTACTTTCGGCGCTGTGTTCATGGTCGATGTCCTGTCTGCTCGATTGGTCTGAATCAAGCTGGCGCTTGCCGCGGTTATTCCGGCAACCCCAGGGGGGAAGCTTCCTGGCTGTCGGGAATCCGCCGCGCGATGACCAGCTTCTGAATATCGTTGGTGCCCTCACCGACGATGTAGAGCGGTGCTTCGCGATGAAGCCGCTCGACCGGATAGTCGGCGATGTAGCCGTAGCCGCCATGGATCCTGAGCGCATCGTCGGTGATGGCGCTGCACGCCTCGCTGGCGAAGAGCTTGGCCATGCCGGAGATCATGTCGGCTCGGCCGCCGCTTGCCTTCACCCTTGCCGCCTCGCGGGTCATGAGGCGCGCCGCAACCAGCCGGGTTGCCATATCCGCCAGGCGGAGTTGCACGGCCTGATGTTGGTCGATGGTGACACCGAAGGCCTTGCGCTCGCCAGCGTAGCGCCGCGCTTCATTCAGCGCGTCCGCCGCCAGACCGACCGCGCTCGCTGCAATCGCAATGCGTCCAACCTCCAGCCCGTCGAACAATTGCGGCAAACCGCGGCCCGCGATTTCGCCGAGCAACGCCGTTGCCGCTACCTTAGCCGCATCAAGGAGAATTTCGACGGTATCGACCTGGCCAAAAGCCATCTTGTGAAACGTGCTGCCCTGCCGCACCCCGTCCGCCGTCTTTTCGATGAGGAACAGGCTGATGCCCTTTTTCGGCGGCTCGGCCGCAGGATCCGTCTTCGCCAAAACCAACAACAGGCCGGCACGGCCGCCATTGGTGACGAAAAATTTGCTGCCGCTGAGCGCGAAGCCATTGCCCGCGGGCCTGGCCACCGTCGCGATCGCCTGCAGATCGGAGCCGGCGCCCGGCTCCGTCAGGCATAGTGCAGCACGCAATTCGCCCGTCGCCATGCGGGGCAGATACTGCTGGCGCTGTGTGGCGGTACCGTGTTTTCCAATCGTGTAGGCCACCGTGCTGTGGCTGTTCACATAGGCGGCAAGGCTGGTCCAGCCCTTGGCCAGCTCCTCCATCACCGCGGCGAATACCGGAAGCCTGAGACCGAGACCGCCATGTTCTTCGGCGATGCCAAGGCCGAACAGGCCGAGTTCGCGCATGGTTTGCACCAGCGCATCGGGATAACTGCCCTCGCGCTCCAGCCGCGCCACTTGGGGGCGCACTTCCCTGGCGACAAAGCGCCGGACGGTCTCGACGACCGCCGATTCCTCGGAGCTGAAGCCGGCGAGGGAATCGGCGCTGTCGCTCACGTCGCTGTCCAGCCGCCGTCGATGGCGATGGCCTGGCCGTTGATATAGGCCGCGTGGTCGGACGCAAGAAAGACGGCGAGATCGGCGACTTCGGAGGGTTTGCCGCGCCGCTTGGCCGGCACCAGGCGCTTGTAGCCGTCGGGATCGGAGCCGACGCCGGCCATCTTGGGCGCATCGTCACCGAGGATCCTGATCGAGTTCGCGCGTATCTCCGTCTGGATCACGCCGGGGCAGAGCGCGTTGATGGTGACGCCGTTTTCCGCATA
>CAZQLF010000379.1:0-3700 GCA_964594035.1 uncultured Rhodospirillaceae bacterium
AGGAACCCTGAATGCGGCTCCAATGCATCGATCAGGTTCGCGACGCTTCGGAAAAAAGAACGCTCATTCTCCACCTGAACCGAGTAACCCCATTTACTCATGTCGTAGACGCCAGGTAAGGCCGTTCCGGTCGGACTCCTTCGCGGACTTCCAGCGAGGTTCTGCAAATGGGGTGTCAAGCCCAAGGTCTTCGTAATTAAATCCGGCGCGACGTTCGGATGCCTGATCAGGAGGCGGACGGTATATTTGAGCTGATCTTCTTCGTCAGTCATCTGCATAAGGGAGGTCCGTCACAATCCCTCGCCTTCCCAACGCCTCGATAAAACCTTCTTTTGTCAGACCCTCCATCAAAACCTTGGTTTTTGTATCGTATATGAAGTGCCCGTACTCCTTCGAAAATAGCGCCGGCTCTTCAAATTGTGGGTCGCCGCGTTCACCAACTATGAAGCCGCTGGCCACCTTACAGTTCACTACGTTAGGCTCAACAACGACTGCGCTGCCATGAACGATGGCCCAGTTGCGACCGTCGAGCTGGACGTAGGTGAAACCGCCGCCGAGATCGATTTTCTTCTCGCCCCAACCCGCTTCAAACAGCACAAATACAAATACAACAACTGTTGAGAGGACAAGCACGGACAGAATTCCTGCTCTGGCTACCACCTTCATTTCGTGACTTTTTGGGCGTTGGTCTGCCAATCCCGCGGTGACAATCCGTCGGCATCCTTGTCGTCCATGCTGAGACCTCGTCTTAGGGCAAGGTCAATCAACGCTTGCCGGTGCTGTTCATCCCGATACACCACAAGCCAGTGCAGGATGGTTCGCCCCAGCGCATCCTTGTGCTTAAGGTCGGCATCGCTGGTCGCGTCGATCATTTGCTGGATCGCTCTCCAGTCTTCGCCTACCGCAATCTCACGATGAAGCGAAGGCCAGTATGCCCCATCGTCATACTCGAGCGGGCCGCGCAGCCAAGTATGCTCGCACGGCTTTCGATGGGCGCTTAGCCACGTTCTTCGATTCCAAACTCGTCGAAGTCTTTTGGGCCAAGGTCCAGGATAAGGACGTTGTAGACCCATCGTTCCGATCCACACTGCCCGCAATGGTAAATGCCGTTTTGAAAGTGCTGCACATACCCAATCAGGATCAGAGTCAAAACGACCACAAGGCCAATCAGCAGCCTTTTCTTCATGAGCCCAGACTTCCCCTCTGGGTTCAGGATGAACACGAAATCAGGCCGAAATTGGGCGGGCTCAAGCAGCGCCGATATGCTGGCCCAATGCGGGGCCGGCGAGATCGGTCGCCACTCGGGTTTGGAGACGGCGGAGCATGTCGGCCAGCGCCGGCGAACGATCGTCCGCCAGCTTTACCGCACACCATGAGGCCGCCAGCAACCGGAGAACGAGACGGTAGAGATAAAGGCGGCTGATCCAGTGCTGCTCGGCTGCGCCGAAGTAGCGTGCCAACATCGCCGCATCCTGGTCGCCGGTGAATTCCCCTTCTATGGAGAGACCGGCGAGATCCCAGAGCGGCTCGCACATCGCTGAATATTCCCAATCCACCAGATAACGGCCGCTCGGAGCGGCAATGAAATTGTGCGGCGCGGGATCGATATGGCATGGGCGTGCCGGACCCCAGCCCGGCTCGAGAATCGGGCGCAGGCGCTCGACCTCGCGGCGCAGGCGTTGCAACTCGGGGGTTGGCGCCAGAGCAAGATACTCATCCATCTTGGGATAGAGGCGCATGACGCCGCGAAAGCCGAGGCCGCTCTCGTGCAACCGGCGCAGCAGATCGACGGCGCCGATGAGATCGGCTCTGTCCTTAAGCCGCTGCGGCGACAATGGGGCAGCACCCTCGATGAACCGTGTCACCATCACGCCGCTGGCGGGATCGACAAAGACGGTCTCGGGCGCGATGCAGATGGAAGCCGCCGCGCGGGCATTCACCGCTTCGCCCGCGCGGTCGATGTAGCGCTCCGTCCCCGCCCCCGGCAGGCGCAGGATGAATGCGGCGCCATCGCGCGCGATGCGCCAGGTGCGGTTGGTGAAGCTCGGCATCGGCGTCAGGGTCCATCCGCCGCCGCGCCCGCCCGGCAACGGAATCTGCCGGATGACCGCTCTTGCGGCCGCCTCGTCGCGGGCCGGTGGGACTGCAATCTTTGACACGGTCGCCAAGACCGTCACTTATGCCCGCAAATTTTTCCGCCGGGAAGACCGGATGAAGCCGCAGATCGCTTGAGCCCGTTTGCGGCGGGCACCTTGGCTAGAGGTGCAGCACGTCCAGGATCAGCTGGGTTGCCGTATTCAGCAGAACGACGTCGGTACCCATGAACATCCATTGCTGGCCAGGCCGTGCCGGCAACTGGCCGAGCAGATCGTTGGGAAAATAGCGCTTGGCAATGCCGGGCGGCAGGCTGCCGCCACGAGCGACCTTCTTGGCGATCCCCGGCGGCAAGGGTTGCATGCCCGAAAACGAAGACTGGTGGTTCTGGACGTATCCCAGGATCGTCGATCGTTCATAGGCCGAAATCAACGAGACGGTCGCAGTTACCGTGCCAGTTCCGGTTCCTTGCGTGGCGTTCTTGCTATGCCCTCCACCGTTGCCATTGCCCATGCCGTTGCCCTGGGCAAGCGCCGGGCACGCGAAAGCAACCGCCGCCAGGAACACGATCAAGGAAAATCTCTTCATGAAGCCACCCACATGACAGTAGACCCAATAACGGCTGGGGAGGCAGAAAATTCTCTCGGTTGTTTGCACAATTTCGGGGACACAATACTTAATTCGATGATGGCACTGACGGACCCAATCCGCGCTGGAATTAAGTATTGTGTCCCCGAAATTAGGAAATTCTCGCGGTTGCTTCGTCAACGCCAGCGGCGGGCCCGCTATTCGCCGCGGCCGACGAACTGGATCGCCTGGCGCATGGTGCGCTTCACCTGCCGGCGGCGCAGCGGCGAATTGAGAAACCGGTTCATGCCCGCCGCAACGAGTTGGGCTGCCTCGTCGGCCGGCCCCTCCTCTATTTCGGCGCGCGCGGCCATGGTCGTCTTCAGCACATGCACGGCGACGATGTTCTCATCCTTGCCATGGTCGAACAAGCCATCGATGGCACGGGCGAAGAAACTCGCCGGCTGGCTGATGTACCAGCGGTCAATCGACACGGCCTCGTCGAGAAATGCGCTGTTGCGTCCGGTGAAGCAGGCCATCTGCAGCAGGCCCTGTGGCCAGAGCTGTGGAAACTTCGTGCATTGCCGGCGCACCGCATGGGCGAAGGTGATGCCATGGGTGACATCGAGCCAGTTCACGTTCTCGCCGATCGGCTGATCGACATTCACCTGCAGGCGCAGATCGAGCGTCAGCAGGTTATGCGCATTGGCGCCGAGCAGCGCGCGGTAGAGTGCCATGGGATCAGCTCCGCCGCGCTCCGCCGTCAGCGCAAGGGCGCGGCGGACATTGAGCCCCTTGTAGTCGGCGCGGGAAGGCGCTTCCTTGCCATTGCCCCAGCTCGCCAACGCGCCGGCATAATCGCGGAATTCGGGAATCAGATCCTCGCGTTGGGCATAGACGAGCGAGCGCACGAGAGAGAACAGCAGCGGCGCTTCGACCTCTGGCCCCAGATGAGCGATCAGCTCACCGGCCTTGCCGGCATTGATCGCCGAATGGCCGAAATCAGCTTAATTGGCAAGTGTGGCGCGCGTCAGGGCGT
>CAZQLF010000380.1:0-3698 GCA_964594035.1 uncultured Rhodospirillaceae bacterium
TTTTCGCCGTCGGGATGTGCAGGAATTCGTTCGGCCCATGGGCGTTGGATTGGGGTCCGAGCACGCCGGTCACGACGAACTGCGCCTCGGGGAAGCGTTTGCCCAACATGTTCATGAACGGAATGCTGCCGCCCTCGCCCATGAAGGCGGGCTCTCGGCCAAACGCGCTCTGCGAGGCCTTTGCCAGCGAGGCTTCGAGCCACGGGGCGAGCTTCGGTGCGTTCCAGCCGGTGCTGGCCTCCAGCCGGTCAAGCGTGACTTCCGCGCCGTGGGGCGGGTTCTCCCTCAGTATCCGCTCGACGAGCGCCATGGCCTTCGCCCCCTCGAGCGTCGGCGGGATGCGCAGCGAAAGCCGCATGGTGGTGGAGGGGCGCAGCACATTGCCGGCATTGCCGATGGCCGGAAACCCATCCGCACCGGTGACCGCGAGCTGCGGGCGCCAGGTGCGGTTCAGCACCATCTCGATGTGATCCTCGGTTAGCGGGCGCATCCCTTTGACGAAGGGGAACTTGGTATAGAGCTGTTCGCCCAGCGCATTGGCCGCCACGCGTGCCTGTGCGATGCGGTCGGCCGGCATCTGCACATGCAGCTCCTCCGGCAGGATCTCGCCCGTGTTTTCGTTCTCGATGCGCGAGACGAGCTGGCGCAACAGGCGAAAGCTGGAGGGAACGATCCCCGATGCATCTCCGGAATGCACACCCTCGCTCAGCACCTTCACCGTGAGGTTGCAGGCGACCGTGCCGCGCAGCGAGGTCGTGACCCAGAGCTGGTCGTAATTGCCGCAGCCGGAATCAAGGCAGACTACCAGCGAAGGGTCGCCGATGCGTCCCGCCAGATGCTCGATATAGAAGGGCAGGTCGATACTGGAAGATTCCTCGCAGGCCTCGATCAGGATCACGCAATGCGCATGGGAGAGGCCCTGTTCGGCCAGGCCGACAATGGCGCTGAGCGCGGCAAACAGGGCATAGCCGTCATCGGCGCCGCCACGGCCATAGAGCTTGTCGCCCTCCAGCCGCGGGATCCAGGGGCCATAGCCTTCGAGCCAGCCGGTCATCTCCGGCTGCTTGTCGAGATGGCCATAGAGCAGCACCCTGTCGTCTTTTCCACCGCTCTTCTTCGGCGCGGTGGCGGGGATTTCGACCAGGATCACCGGCGTGCGGTTGGCAAGCCTGACCACCTCCAGCGCCGCACCCGGCAGCTTCGCCACTTTGGGTTTCGCCCAGTTGGCGAACAGCTCGACCGCCTTGTCCATGTAGCCGTGGCTTGCCCAGTCAGGGTCGAAGGCGGGCGATTTGTTGGGGATGCGGATGTAATCCACCAAGGTCGGGACAACTTCGCCACTCCAGGTGGTTTCGATGAACTGAGTGAGTTTCGTCTGATCCATGGTTCCGGTCCGAATGCCCTTTGGCGAAATGGTGCGTGGTGCCGCGTAACCCCCGAGAGGTGCGGGAGTTTGGCCCCGCGCAGGCGCGCCGTCCAGTTGGCTGGGGCAACCGGGCGCAATAGCGAACCTTACGGAACCTAACCAATTGTTCACTGGAGCGCCGTTCGCATCCGGGTCTCAATTGCTCCCGACGGCGCGGTCGTACTTTCCCCCCTCGGATCGGCACCGCTCCGTCGCCAGGAAGCCGCAGGACGATTCGAATCGATTTGGGTGCCACCGTCCTGTGGCTTTCTGGATTTCCTTCTCCCCTTTTCCTTGAATGGTTGTCTCCCGCGACGTCAGCGTGAACGCGCCAGCGTTGTCGCACACCGTGTCCTCTCATCAGCAAACGGGATTGCGAGCCCGGGCGTGTGCTCGGGCGGGGTAGGGTATAGGTGCCTAAGCCGCGGGGCCGCCTAGTGCGAGAAGTACACTCCCAAGGCGGCGACCACGATCAGCACACCGAGCATGATGAAGCCGAATGTCCGTTCCATAGCTTGCTCCCTGCCCGAGAAGCGGGCGTTGCGCGGGCCGGCAAAACCGTGATCAGGTTGCGAGTCCGGTCCGCTCGTTCAGTCTCGATTCCGGGCGACGGGAATCAAGGAAGAGGCGCTACCCATGACGGGGGAACGCTCATCCGAAGGGGTTAGGGTTTGCGTATGCTCGATCTGAAGAAAATCCGCCGCGATACACCCGGCGTGAAGACTGGCCGCGCCTATCTGCACAATGCCGGTGCGGCGCTGATGCCCAAGCCGGTCATCGACACCATCAAGCGGCATATCGATCTGGAGGCGAAGATCGGTGGCTATGCCGCCGCGGCGCGCGAAGCCGACCGCCATCGCCGCGCCTATGCCTCCATTGCGCGGCTGCTGAACGCAAGGCCGGAAGAGATCGCCATCACCGAGAACGCCACGGTCGCCTGGCAGATGGCGTTCTATTCTCTCAGCTTCAAACCGGGCGATCGGATTCTGACGGCTGAAGCGGAATACGGCGCCAACTACGTTGCGTTCCTGCAGACGGCGAAGCGCACCGGCGCGGTTATCGACGTGGTGCCGAGTACATCCGCGGGCGAGCTCGATGTCGCGGCACTCGAACGCATGATCGACCGCAAGGCAAAGCTGATCGCCATCACCTGGGTCCCGACCAATGGCGGCCTCACCAATCCGGCGGCGGCCATCGGCAAGGTCGCCCGCCGGCACGCCATCACCTATCTGCTCGATGCCTGCCAGGCCGTGGGGCAGATGGAGGTAAATGTCCGCAAGCTCGGCTGCGACATGCTCTCCGCCACGGGCCGCAAATTCCTGCGCGGGCCGCGCGGTACCGGCTTCCTCTATGTCAGGCGCGATCTGCTGCGATCCTTGGTTCCGCCGATGATCGACCATTTCGCCGCACCCTGGGTGGCGCGCGACCGCTATGAGCTGCGCGACGATGCAAGGCGCTTCGAGAACTGGGAGAACAACTACGCCGGCCATTTCGGCCTGGGTGCGGCGGTTGACTACGCACTCGCCATCGGGATCGGCAATATCGAGAAGCGCAGCCGGATGCTGGCCAATCGGCTTCGCGCCGGCTTGCGCCAGATCAAGGGTGCGACCGTGCGCGACCTCGGCCGCAATCCTTCAGCGATCGTCAGCTTCACTATCGAGAGTCAGGATTCAACCGAGATCGTGAAGAAGGCCGACCGGGCCGGCATCATTATCGGCGCCTCGGATCCGGAAAGCACGCTGATCGATGCCGAAAAGCGCGGCCTGCCGATGCTGGTTCGCGCTTCGCCGCATTATTACAACACCGAGACCGAGGTCGACCGGCTGGTCGATTTCTGCGCAGCGATGAAGTAACGCGCAATCGCTATAGGATAGAGCGTTACGCTAACGGGGGTTGCCGATGAACACATCGTTTGCGCGCCGGGATTTTCTTTTGAGTCTGGCCGCGGCAATCGCTGCCGCAGGTAGTTCCGGCTTTCCGGCCAGCCTCTATGCCGCCAGCAGCATCAGTGTTGCGCAATTCCTCGATTTATCGAAGACACTCACCCTGGCGTCGAACCTCGATTCCGATGTCGCCCGCACATTGCTGGGTGCCTTCGTTTCTACCGGCCATGAAGCCGATCTGGCGGTGTTGATCGCCGATCCGGGTAGTGCCAAGGACAAGAACGCGGTCGTGGCGAAGGCGATCGTCGCTGCCTGGTATTCCGGCGTGTGCAAGACGGCAACGGGCGAGGCGATCGCAACTTACGACCAGGCGCCGATGTGGAACGCCATGAGCTTCACCAAGCCCTTCC